>CAYTOU010000004.1:6407-19417 GCA_964439295.1 uncultured Oscillospiraceae bacterium | reverse complement strand
TGGGCACTGCCGTAGGTATCGGCGTGGGCACGTCGGTAGGTATCGGCGTGGGCACATCGGTAGGTATAGGCGTGGGCACCTGAGTGGTCACCGGCGTTGCCGTGGGCTTGCGCGTAGGTGCGCTTGTGGGCTTACGCGTAGGTGCGCTTGTGGGCTTACGCGTGGGGCGCTCGGTGTCGCGGTTATCGTCGTCGTTTATCGAATCATCGTCGGTCCAGGAAGGACTGTCGGTCGATATCGGGCGGAAGCCGGTCGACGGATCGGGCGTGGGCAGATTGTCTGTCGCCGACGCGGATGCCGACGCGGACGGCGAAGGCATGGGCGTTGCCGTGGCGGTCGCCTGCGGCAAAAGCGTGGGCAGCGCATCGGTCTTCTGGTCGACCGAGTCGCGCGTCAGCATCCATATGCCAATTGCCAGAAGCAATGCGCACGCTACGCCGATTGCGATCATTATGATGCGATTGCGGCGGCGCTGCTGCTCCTCTTCGTAGTCCTCTTCTTCCAGCATTTCCTCATCGGAGTCGACGTACTCGCCGTCTTCGCCAATGTCCATGTCGGGTTCTTCATTGCCCTGATAGTCCTGATTATCGCCGCCGTCGCTACCTGAATAATCCTGCGCGGCGTAATCGGGCGCGTTATATTCGGGCGCGGGTGCGGTTTCTTGCGCAAGGCTCTCGTTTGCAGCTGCGCCCGCGGCGGTTGCTCCCGCGGCGGCTACACCGGCTGCGACACCGGCGGCACCGCTACGCAATGCGGCAGCCTGCTGCTTATCCACGGCGGCGTATATGCTGCCGTTGCCCTCGTACAGGCGGCAACCCAGCTGCTCCATGCGCGCGCGCAGTACCTCAAGACCGTCCGCGAACGCCTTTTCACTGCCGGGCACGGGCGCGACCTCCAGCGTACGCGCATCGCGCCTTGCCAGCTTGCGCGGGTAATATTCATATATACGTATGCGCTCGTTTGTGCTTTGATCCAGCGCGGCGTATATTATGGCATCCTCGGTCTGATTAAGCGCGCGACCGACTATGTACCTGTCGCCTATCGCCGTGTTGGGCGGCAAATGGCGCGGATTTGCGGGCTTGTTTTCGTCCTGACCGCAGTATTTGCAAATGCTGCTGTCATCGGTCTCACGCATACAATATGTGCAGCGTCGCATATCTTCACTCCCATTCGTGCATAAAAACCGGCAGTGCCGATTTACTCTCGTGATTTTGACGCATTGACGTCATAAATCGTTCCCTTTATTTTTCGTGCGACTGTGCACGGCGGGCAAGCAGGTCCATTACATGCCCCTTAGCGCACCCGAACACGTCTTCAAGGCTGCCTGATGCGTCAACCGTCTTGACTCGTTCGGGGTTTTGATCGGCAATGCGCTTAAAGCCCTCGCGCACGCGATTGTGGAAATCCATCTTTTCGCGCTCTATGCGATCGTCCTCGCCCTGGCGACGCTTACGCGCCTCATCGGGCGATATGTCGAATAGCAACGTAAGTTCGGGCTCAAGTCCACGCGTTGCCGCGCTGTTTATCGCGCGCACCTTGTCCTCGCCCAGACCGCGCGCCCAGCCCTGATACGCTATGCTGGAATCCACATATCTGTCGCCCAGCACTATATAGCCGCCTTTGAGCGCGGGACGCAGTACCTCATCGGTATGCTGTGCGCGCGCCGCGGCGAACAGAAGCGCTTCACATTCGGGCGTCATGCCCTTATTATCGTTGCTAATAAGTATCTGGCGCACCTTTTCGCCGATGGGACTGCCGCCCGGCTCGCGCGTGGACAGCACGCGCCAGCCGCACTCGCGCAGCCAATCCTGCATTAGCGCGACCTGAGTGGTCTTGCCGCAGCCGTCAATGCCTTCAAACGATATGAATGTGCCCGGCGCATCGTTTTCGCCGTCCAATAGCAATCTTGCAAGGTCATCGGGCGTTTCGCATATGTGATCCGCGCCCGACTTTTCCAGCTCCTCGCGAGAGCCGTAGCCGTACAGCGCGCCTATCGCGCTGACTCCGGCGCGGCGTGCGCCCTCCATGTCGTATAGCCTATCGCCCACCATGGCGACGTTTTTCGCGCCTTCGGGCAGTGCGCGGCGAATAAGTTCTTCCTTGGGCAAACCCGACTCGTCCATGGGCGCAGAGCTTATCGCGTCAAAGTACGGCGCTAAGCCGAAGTAGTTAAGCACCATTTCGGCAAAGGCGACCGGCTTTGCGGTTGCGACGCCCAGGTATACGCCGCGGCTCTTGAGCGCGCGCAGCATATGCGGTATGCCCTCATATACGCGGTTTTCCATCCAGCCCACGCGATTGTACCGCTCGCGGAAGAGCCTTACGCCCTCGTAGGATTCTTCGACCGTCATGCCGTTTATCTGCTGAAAGGAATCCAGCAGCGGCGGTCCTATGTACAGCCTGCGCTTTTCCGGCGGTATGGGCGCAAGACCCATCTTTTCAACAGCGTAGTCCACACTTGCCAGTATGCCCTTAGCTGAATCGGTAAGCGTACCGTCGAGATCGAACAGCACGTAATCGTACATCGGCAATCCTCCTTCTTCTATTCAAGCCGCCCTATATGCGTGCGACCGCGCACATGCCTTTTTCTAAACCGAAAAGTTCGGCACCTGCGCGCTGCGCCTCAATCAGCCAATCGCTTATTTCGGGCGTAATCTCTTCGCCCGGCACGCACGCCGCCACTCCCGGCGGGTATGCGCCTAGGGCGCGCGCGGCTATGCGCCCCTTTGCCTTCTCAAGCGGCACGCGCTCGATTTGCCCAAGTGCCGCCTGCCTTATGCTCATTTCGCGCCTTCCGCGCGGAACACGCGTTTGTCTGCGTTTGGGAAATGCCTTTGCGCCGCGCGGCAGCTTTCTAAGCGCGTCGCGCAAAAGCTTGAACTTACATTCATCATCCATCGGCGAACATATCATCACGATGCGGTATTCGTCCGCCATTTCGATATCCACGCCGCAATCGGTTAGCGCCTGCTGCGCCTCAAAGCCGGTTATGCCGCGCGCAGTCACGTCCAGCGCCAAGCGCGTGCGGTCGCAGTCCGCGTTAAAGTACTCGCGCGCAGGACGCATATCAAGAGATGAGCACATGTCGTATATGCGCTCGCACTCGCCCGCCACGCGCGTAAGCTCCGCTTTGCCGCATGCGTCCATGTATGCGCGCGCACTGTCCAGCGATGCCATTATCAGAAATGACGGGCTGGAGCTTTGAGTGAGTGCCACGCGCGAAAGCAGTCTGTCTTTATCGATGCCCTCACCCATATTGAGGTACGCGCCGCCGGTCAGTGCGGGCAAGGTCTTATGCGCGCTCTCAACGCATATGTCCGCGCCCTGGCTTAGCGCGCTTACACACGCATCGCCATGCGAGCCGTCCGGGCGGTATACGCATGTATCGCCATCCATCCAGTTGAGATGCGCGCCGTGCGCCTCATCGATGAGCAGCAGCATTCCCCTTTCGTGCGCGGCGCGTGCAATCTCCTTAAGCCGCACCATGCGTCCGAAATAGTCCGGGCGCGTCATGAGCACCGCGCGCGCGTCGGGGTTTTCGGCGATTGCCTTAAGCACATCCTCTTCGCGCGTATACGGCGCGCCGGCGTCGTCCGCCCAAGCATCCACCCATATGGGTTCAATGCCGTATAGCGCGCATGCCGATACCGCGCTCAAGTGGCTGGCGCGCGGAAGTATAACGCGCTCCCCGGGGCATGCGGCATAGCCTAACATGGATTCCACGCCGCATGTCGAGCCGTTGGTTAGGAATATCGTATGCGCGGCGCGCGCGCTGTGCGCCATGAAATTCTGTGCCGAATCGATTGCGCCGGTCGCGCGGTACAGATCGTCGGTCACATTCAGTTCGGTCGCGTCCATGTACGCGTGTAGCATAAGCGCGTCTTCCCTGCCCTTATGCCCGGGCATGTGAAAGCTCGTTCGCCCGTTTAGCTTTTCAAGCGCATTTACAAGTGGCGCATCGGTCTTTATGTTTTCAATCATTCGGGCATTACGCTTCTTCCGGCTTAGCCGCGGGGAACTGACCTATGCGCAGGTGAGTCGTGCCGTACGGTACAAGCTCTATATCGCGCTCGGTGCCCTTCTTATACTTCATGCCTATCGGCGGATTGGCGCAGGACGCGCCGTTCATGTCCCAGCCCTCGGCACGCACTGCCTTGACCGACAGCGCAATGGGTGCGCCCGCGGTAAAGCCCGCTTCGCCGCACTTATGCGCGCGGTGGGATGCTATGTCGTCGTCGCTCGTGAGCGCCCAATTCCACTCGCTCTCGGGCCAAATCTCGTAATCGTTTACGTATTCGCGCTTGGTTATGATGCGCCAGTCTTCCTTTATGGGCAGCGCCATGAGCAGCGGACCGTACTCCACGGCGCACGACTGATGGAACCACTCGGTCTTGCGCGCGGTCATGGGCAGGCTTATTTCGATTACATCGCCTGTATGCCACTGACGGTTAAACACCGCAATGCCGTCCTTTATATCGGCCTCTTCGCCGCCGCATACCGCCTTAAAGCCCTCGCACCACGCGGGCACGTGCAGCTTTATCGGGAAGGAGCAGGGCGACTTTACGCTTACCGCTATGCGCACGCCCTCTTCAAACGGGTATTCGGTATTCACGTTCAGGCGCACGGGTTGTCCGCCCGCCCAGAAGCGCACCGTGCAGGGCGCATAGCTCAGCGCAGCCAGACCGCCATCGCGCGTCGCCATCCAAAGCGAAGATGCGTACTTAGGCCAGCCCTGGTGCATGTTGGCGGTGCAGCAGCCGAAATTGGGCTCCAGTCCGAACGTGTTGGAGTCAGGACCGTTATTGTACCACGGACGCACTTCGCTGCTCGCGAACACCTGGTTTACCTGCTGCACATACTGATGCGCGGTCATGTCGCCGGTGATGGTTGCGGGCAACGCGTTAAACGCCAGCTTTTCCAGCTTATCGCCCATGCCCAGGTCACCCAGCGCCCATGCAAGCGTTTCAAGCGAGAACATGCTTTCTACCACGGCGCACAGCTCGGTGCCCTGCGTGGGGCAATTGCCCGACAGATGCTCATCGCCGGTAAACATGCCCATCGCCACGCCGTGATACTTCATCAGCTTTTGCCAGCCCTCATAGAACGCATCGCGATCCTTTGAGCTGCCGCTGACCAGATAGTTCATTGCGGGCATCTTAAGCGCCATTGCCACGTTAACCACATGCGAATAGTGGTACTGTGTATGCGCATACGGTCTGTCTAAACCGGTGAGCTGGTCTTCATCGGCGCGCAGCTTCTCCATTTCGCTCCACGGTATATGCTTTGACATGGAACGCGTGTACGGGAACGTGTTAAAGTAGCGTCCCCATTCAAGCGTCTGGCTCGCTATCTTTTTGCACAGCTTGAGCAGGAAGCCGGCGCCGGTCAGGTTATACAGCCAAATCGCGCACAGCATATTGTCGCCGCCGCGCGCAACCGCCCATTCAACCATGGGCTGTTCGTCCAGCTTCTTATACTCATATGCAAAGTAGCTCAGCATGAAGCGCGGCACGCGCTCATCGGTCGTGGCGGTATAGTACTGTATAAGCGCCTTAAGCGCGACCATACGCGGCCACCAGTCGTCATTGTTCTGCGGACCGAAGAAGCCGTCCTCGCGCTGAGAGGACAGTATCCATTCGATATACTTGCCCGCGCGCGCGATGAGCTTTTCATCGCCCAGCAGGTACGCAAGCGGCACCAGGCCATCCAGATAGTACGGCGCGCGCTCCCACGCGTCGCCGCTGCCGCCCAGCCATGCACATTCATCCGATACATCCGGCCAGAACTTATACAGATTCCCGGTAATGCCGTCCGCCTGAGTGCGCAGCTGCTTTTTGAGCCAGCCCTCGGGCTTTACCGCGGTAAGCGGCAGCGGCGCGTAGTCGCTGGGCGGCAGGGGCGCACGATTGAAAAATACCTTACTGTTCATATCATTATCCGTCCTTTTGCTCTTACGGTATGGTCGCGCACGGCGACCGCGTCTTCATGCTTTTTGTTCTTAGATTATCAAGGAAGCGATTAAGTGTGTCACTTATGTTTATGCCTTGCGCGGAAGGACGCGCGGTCGTACATCAAAAACTCGCACTCCAGCCGCCCGTTATACAGTCGGCGGCGCTTATCCGCGCGGCGTCCGAACTCGCGCTCGAATGTGTTGCTGGACGTAATCACGCCCAGCGCGGCATCGCTCTGCGCCGCGTACAGCCGTCCCAGCGCGCGCGCCACGGCATCCGCCGCGCGCTTATCGCCCAGGCGCTCGCCATACGGCGGGTTGGCAAGCATTACGCCGCCCGAGCAGCTGCCCTTCCAGTCGCGCATGTCGGTGTTGTTGAGCGATATGCGTCCGGAAAAGCCGCACTGACGCACGTGCTTGCGCGCCAGATCCAGCGCATCGGGGTCTATATCCACGCCGGTTATGTCTATGGGATCGCCGTCATGCGCATGGAAGCGCTCGCGCGCCTCTTCGCGCAGGCGCATACCTGCGGATTCATCAAACTGATCCCAGTCTTCAAGCGCAAACTTGCGATCAAGTCCGGGGGCGCGGTCGGTGGCTATCATGGCCGCCTCGCACAGTATAGTGCCACTGCCGCAGCACGGATCGACAAACGGCGTATCGTATCGCCACGGCATTAGCTTGACCAGTGCCGCCGCCAGCGTCTCGCGCAGCGGTGCTTCGCCGTTCCACGTGCGGTAGCCGCGCCTATTGAGCGCAGTGCCGCTGGAATCGACCGATATGACCACGCAGTCGCTATGTATGGCGCAATCAATCGCGTACACCGCGCCGGTTTCGCTCAGCCAGTCGCCGCCATAGTGCGCCTTAAGCCGCTCGACCACCGCCTTTTTGACTATCTTTTGGCAGTCGGACGGGCTCATCAGCTGACTGCGCACGCACTTTGCGCGCACCGGAAATGCCGCGTCCACGGGAAGCAGCTTTTCCCACTCTATTGCACGCACGCTTTCAAACAGCTCGTCAAACGAGCGCGCCTCAAAGCGCCCCATCTCCAGCATTACCCTATCGCAGCAGCGCAGCCAAAGGTTGGCCTTCATGCCATCGGTTATATCGCCCTCAAAGCGCACCGCGCCGTTTTGCGTTTCGACATTTTGCATGCCCATATCGCGCAGCTCGCGCGCGACAATGCCCTCCAGCGCAAACGCCGCCGTTGCTATCCATTGCATCGGCATACTCTCCTTTATCAATATCACAGCCCATTATACTACCGCAAGCGCGCCGCTGTCGATAATGAATTGGTTTAGTTTTATTGAGTGCTTAATTCGCATTAGGTTTGATCGATTGTAAACTTAAAATCGTTTTTGGTTGACATATTGAGCCGTCTATGGTATCCTGTTGCGGTAAAAGCGAATGGGCTTAAAAAAGGGATATTCGGGGAGGACATATATATGGCTCAGGCAAATGCAAAAAGCAAGATTTCAGTGCGCGACATGGCGTATTGCGCGCTTATGGCGGTGCTTATCGCGGTATGCTCGTGGATTTCGCTGCCGATTGGACAGGTGCCGTTTACTTTGCAGACTTTCGGCGTATTCTGTGCGCTGAGTCTACTGGGCGGCGCGCGCGGCACGATTGCGGTTGCGGTATACATAATGCTGGGCGCGGTGGGCGTGCCTGTGTTTTCGGGCTTTGCGGGTGGCTTAGGCGTGCTTATGGGTACGACCGGCGGATACATAGTGGGCTTTTTGCTGATGGGGCTTATATACTGGCTCATGACCGAAAAGCTGGGGCACGGGCTGGTCATTACGATAATCGCGCTTATTGTGGGGCTTGCGGGATGCTACGCATTCGGCACGGCATGGTTTATGATAGCCTATGCGCGCTCGACCGGCGCGGTGGGACTGGGCACGGCACTGTCGTGGTGTGTGATACCCTTCCTTCTGCCCGACGCGGGCAAGATGGCTTTGGCGCTGCTGCTCACCCGGCGCATAAAGGCGCACGTGCATATTTGACCGTTAAGGCGGGTTTTATGCCCAAGCGCATGGGTTTTTCGCGGGTAAAAAAGCTCATTTAACGGTAGATTGCAGCAAGTTACCGATTATTTTCACAAATGTACTGTTCAAACACGCGGAAATTTGATAAAATAGATGCAGAACTTCTTTATAAGGAGATGTTTACCCATGGCGATAGTTAATTCCAAGGAGCTGCTCAAGAAGGCCTATGAAGGCGGCTACGCGCTGGGCGCGTTCAACGTAAACAACATGGAGATCATCCAGGGCATCACCGAAGGTGCCAAGCTGGAGAACGCTCCCATTATACTGCAGGTATCCGCGGGCGCACGTAAGTATGCCAAGCATGTATACCTGATGAAGCTGATCGAGGCTGCCGTTGAGGACACCGATCTGCCCATCGTTGTACATCTGGATCACGGCCCCGATTTCGAGACCTGCAAGAGCTGCATCGACGGTGGCTTCACCTCCGTTATGATCGACGGCTCTCACCTGCCTTTCGAAGAGAACATCGCCCTGACCCGCAAGGTCGTTGAGTACGCTCATGACCGCAACGTAACCGTTGAGGGCGAGCTGGGCCGTCTGGCCGGCGTTGAGGATGAGGTTAAGGTTAAGGCCGAAGACTCCTCCTACACCGATCCCGATCAGGTTCAGGAATTTGCCGAGCGCACCGGCGTTGACTCGCTGGCCATAGCCATCGGCACCTCCCACGGCGCGTTCAAGTTCAAGGGCACTCCCAAGCTGCGCTTTGACATACTGGAAGAGGTTTCCAAGCGTCTGCCCGGCTTCCCGATCGTACTGCACGGCGCTTCCTCCGTTATACCGGAGTTTGTCGACATGATCAACCAGTACGGCGGCGAAATGCCCGGTGCTCAGGGTGTTCCGGAAGACATGCTGCGCAAGGCTGCTTCCATGGCAGTTTGCAAGATCAACATCGACTCCGACCTGCGTCTGGCCATGACCGCTACCCTGCGTAAGTACATGGTCGAGCATCCGGCCGACTTTGACCCGCGCAAGTACCTGGGACCCTGCCGCGACGCTATCCGCGACATGGTACGCCACAAGATCGTGGACGTTCTGGGCTGCAACGGCAAGGCGTAAGCTTACTGATTTCTACAGAAGTTCGATAAAAAAGGGACGGCTGCAATCGCAGTCGTCCTTTTTTAAATTACTTATACCTATTTGCTTTAGGCTTGCCCGGCAATTCGAATTCATTTAGTTTTTTTCTTATGTCATCGAATGCCGCGTCCAGTTCTTCAACGCGTCCCGCTCTTACATCTTCTGCCGCACGTGCCAAATGAGTATAAAAGCCAAGTCTTGCTTCCGCTTCGCTAAGGCCGGTTGAAACATTTGTATTCATATTGTCGCATCCCTTTCTTTTAATCAAACTATATATCATAGCGGCCACGCCGTCAATACACTGAAATATGCCTTTGCCATCCTTTCAATGATTTGACATGCCCTTCCCCCGCGTTTTAATTTCCCGTTCGCTTTACCTTTTCGGCGGGCTGTGTTAGTATAGTTACATAAAACTACTTTCCCATGAGAGGCTATATATGGACTTAGCGATACTTATACTTTGCATAATATGCGTGGGACTTACAACCGCGCTGGTAATACTCAGCAGTAAATACAAGCGCGCGCTGCGCATAATCGAGCGCGTGCCACGCTTTTTTAAGACGTTAAACCGTGCGACCGATGATCAGACTGACGACATAATAGACGAGGTGCGCGCGCTCAGGAGCGACTTGGTGCAGCAGATGCACTTAACCAATCAGACCCTGGAGCAGCGCATTGACGCCTTTTCCGAGCAGCAATCGCGGCAGAGCGCGCAGTCCGAGGCGCGACTTCGCGACACTCTATCGGCGCATGAGCAGCGTCAGGCGCGGCTTGAGCAGACCGTATCGCAATCGCTTGAGCGCATACGACAGGACAACGAGCAGCGGCTTGAGCAGATGCGGCAGACCGTGGACGAGCGCCTTGCGACAACGCTCAGCAAGCGACTTGACGCGTCATTTGAGCAGGTCGGCGCGCAGCTTAAGCAGGTATACACGGGTCTGGGCGAAATGCAGCGACTGGCGGGCGATTTAGGCGACTTCAAGCGCGTACTTACCAATGTAAAGACGCGCGGCACGTGGGCGGAGGTACAATTAGGCGCACTACTTGAGCAGGTACTTGCGCCCGGGCAATACGAGAAGAACGCGTGCATAGTACCGGGCTCGATGGAGCGCGTCGAATACGCTATAGTATTGCCGGGCGACGAAAACGGTCCGGTGCGTCTACCGATAGACTCCAAGTTTCCGCAGGAGGACTATCTACGCATAGTCGAGGCGGGCGAGCGTGCCGATTCGGAAGCGATGGAAGCGGCCATAACTTCGCTCAAGCGGCGTTTACTTTCGGAAGCGCAGAAGATTTCCGACAAGTACATACATCCGCCGCTCTCGACCGACTTTGCGATAATGTTCCTCCCCACCGAAGGCTTATACTCAGAGGCCATGCGCATGGACGGTTTAGGCGAGACGCTTCAGACTCAATACCGCGTACTTGTCGCGGGTCCCAGCACGCTCTGCGCTTTACTGAGCAGTCTACGTGTGGGCTTTCAGACGCTTGCTATACAGCAGCGCTCCAGCGAGGTATGGCAGCTACTGGGCAAAGTCAAGAGTCAATACGCGGACTTCACCGCGCTTCTCGAGCGCACCCGCGCCAAGCTAAGCGAGGCCTCCGGCGCCATTGACCGCGCCGAGCAGCGCTCCCGCGCCATCCAAAAGAGCCTAAGCAATGTAGAGCGCCTAGACACCCCTATCGCGCATGATATTACCGACGAGGGGGATTGACGCGCTTTCCGGTGTGGCTACAGTGGGGAGAGCTGTTAGCGGTTAGCTGTTAGCCGTTAGCTTTGAATTAGTGTGCAAGGTGCTTTTCAGAACTAATATCCTATTGCCCGTTTCATACTTTGCGTACCTTATTTGCGCAAAAAAAGAGTTAGAATGCTAAGTTACTCAGCATTCTAACTCTAGCTAACCGCTGGAAACGGTGACCTCTCAGCCGCTGCGGCGGCAGCTCCCCTTTCATGGGAGCCATGAGCTTGGCTACGGCGTAGCTCTTCATTCTAACTCAGACTGTTCCCTAGTCCCTGTTCCCTAATCCCTACGCCGTAACTCCGCATTCTAACTCAGGCTAACAGCTAACCGCTAACAGCTAACGGCTAGCGCGGCGCAGCCGCGCCCACGCCCATCGGCAATACCCCCGTGGGTAGCTCACCGGCGCGGGCGGCGCGTTGCATGGACAGGTATGTGGCGGTGGCATCGAAGCGGGCGTCATGGGCGCCGTTGCAATCGCCGAAGAGCGAGTGGGCGAACTTGACTATATCGGTTTCGGTCAGCGAAAAGTGCTCCCACAATTCGCTCAGGCGCGGCGGCTTGGGCTTGCCGGTGGGCAAGACCGCATCGGTGCAGCGCCCGGTGAAGTGCGTCATCGTGCAAAAGCGCATGCGCTCGGGCAGCTTCATATTGAGCAGGGTAAATTCGCGCTTTAGGTAGTCTATGTCGCCGCTCACGCCATGCCCGGCGTATACGTCCGCCGAGCCGAAATCGCGGCTTATCTCGCCCACGCGGTCGCCAAAGCGCTGACCGTGCGATAGGTTCTTGAGCGTGCTCATGCTCAAATGATGTACCTTATACGCGTAACGGTTCATCGCGTCCACAGTGAAAAAGTAGTTGCGCCCGATAATCGAGCCGTCGGATACAATTATGTACGCCAGCTGGCATATCTGCGGACGCGATGTGCCCGTGGATTCCACATCGAATATTATTGTGCGCATTACGCCTGCGTAAGCTCCTTATACGCGCAGACCATCGCGTCCAAGGCGCGGTCAAGCTGTCCGCGCGGGCAGGCAACATTGAAGCGCATATAGCCGTCGCACTGACCCTTTTCGCCGTAGTCCGCACCGTGGTTGAGTCCTACGCCCGCCTTGCACAGCGCCTTGAATACCTCTTCGGCAGTGCCCAGCGCGCTCATGTCCAGCCACATAAGGTAAGTGCCTTCGGGCTTGTGGCAGTGTATCAGCGGCATTTCGGAGGCTAGTCTGCGCATCGTTTCGTCCGCGTTGCTCTCGATGTACGCGGTCAGCTCGTCCAGCCACGCGCCGCACTTTTCGTACGCAGTGCGCTGCGCGATAAGTCCGAATACGTTGTTGGAGCCGCTCTCCGCGCCCGCCGCGTGCGCCATGCTCTCGATGCGCTTTTTGTAGTCTTCGCGGCGTATTATCATGTTACTCAGACCCAGACCCGCCAGGTTGAACGCCTTGGATGCGGAAATCATGACTATGGTGTTATTGTAGTCAAAGCCCATGACGGTGGTCTGCTTATGATCCTTGTATATGAATCCCGAGTGAATCTCGTCGGAAATCAATACTACATCATACTTGCGGCACAGCTCGACTACGCGGCTGATTTCGTCGTAAGTCCATACGCGGCCGATGGGATTGTGCGGGCTGCACAGTATCATCATGCGCGCGCCGCCACGGAACGCGGTCTCCAGATCGTCAAAGTCCATGGTGTAGTAATTGTCGTTGTTTATCAGCGGATTGGAGCGTATCTCGCGCCCGGTATCGCGTATTGCGTTATAGAAGGGCGTGTATACGGGCGTCTGTATTACGATGCGGTCGCCCGGACGGGTCAGCGCGTTCACTACCTGATATATCGAGCTGACAACGCCTTCGCCCCAGCCGATCCACTCGCGGCGTATTTCCGCGCCGAAACGCGTGCGTACCCAGTTGATTACCGCGTTGTAGTCGTCATCGCTGACGCCGGTATAGCCGTATATGCCGTGCATAGCGCGCTTGGTCAGCGCCTCGGTTATCTCCGGCGCGGTCTTTACGTCCATGTCCGCCACCCACATGGGTATTGCGTCTTCACTGCCGAACAGTGCCTTGCACGCCTCAACCTTTATAGCCGCCGTGCCCTTGCGATCAACGATTTCATCAAATCTGCTTGCCATTGTTTGTATCGATCCTTTCTTATTGCTTGTTTTTTGTTTTTAGCGGTTAGCCGTTAGCT
>CAYTOU010000004.1:0-6307 GCA_964439295.1 uncultured Oscillospiraceae bacterium | reverse complement strand
GTTAGCCGTTAGCTTTGATTTAGTATGCGAGTAGCTTTTTCATAACCAATATTCTATTGCCCGTTTCATACTCTGCGTACCTTATTGACGCTGTGCTGAGTTAGAATGCTAAGTAGCTCAGCACTCTAACTTAAGCTAACCGCTAACCGCTAACGGCTAACGGCTGGCGCGATGGCGCGCTAGCGCGCCATCACGCAAACGCCTTATCGCCGTTATTCCAATACGGCTTGCCTTTGCCGAAGAAGTAGTAGTCGCAGTAGTCCATTAGGCTTACCCAATCGTCATGGTCGAACTTATGCCCGCCCTCGCGGAAGAGCGCGCAGTTGTTTTCCGGCGCGCCCATTATGTCGAATACCGGCTGCGCGGTATGCCATGTTATGTACGAGCCGTACGGGTTGGACCATGTGTCGTCCATGCCCTCAAGTGTGAACAGCGCGCGCGGCGCGACCAGCGCCTTAAACGCGTCCAGATCGAATGGCAATGTGTGCTCGCGCGTTATGCCGTGCGGCGGCACTTCGTTTCCGTACTTTGCAAAGCCCTCGCGCCACCAGTGTGGGAATACCGACGCAATGCGCCCCAGGGACTCCTCCAGCTTGGCATCGCCGTTTTCGCCGTGCCTGTCGCCCAGCACGCGGAAGCATCCCGCGCCGCCGCAGCCCGAGTTAATAGGCGCAACAATCGCAAAGCGCTCGTCAAACACACCCGCCGTCAGTGCCGCCTTGCCGCCGCGCGAATGTCCGGTCACGACAGCGCGCGCCGTGTCGGCGTAGTCCTGAGTTTCGAGGAAGTCGAGGAGCTTACTATGTCCCCACGCCCATATGCGAATCGCGCCCCATGTATAGCCCGGATACGCGTCCTTTGCATCGGTGCGGTGCGTCCACTCGTCGTGGAAGAGCTGTTCCTTATCGAACATCGCAATTACATAGCCGCGCTCGATTGCCTCTTCAGCCGCCGGGCAGCCGTAGCCGTTTGTGAACATGTTGAATGTGATTACCGGAAAGCGTCCCTCGCGCGCCGGACGCAGTATATGCGCGTGGAAGCTGTATTTAAGCTCGGGGCCATAGTGTATGTCCACAATTTCGTATATCGCGCGTCCGTCCTGCAGCTTTTTGCGCGACACGACATCGCCGCGCACATTGTGATCGCAGGGCGCGCTACCCAGCATGCACTCCTCGATGAGCGCCTTATATTCGCGCGCGCGCATGCGCCACTCGTCCGCGTTTTCGATTGCGCTGCCGTCCGCCCACTCGAGCAGCGGCTTGAGCTTTGACATGGACATTTCCTTTTCCAGCATATACGCACCTCCGTATTTTATCGGCGGCTCTTGCCGCTATGCGATGACAGCATGCCAAACGCCGCGCCGCACACGCCGCCTATTATGTGACTGAGTTGAGATATATCGTCGCTTGTAAACAGCCCGTTCATGACCTCGCCGCCTATGTACAGCGCCGCCACAAGTATCAGCGTGAGCGGTATAGTTCCATCGTGCGCGCCGCCCACCGAGCTGAGCAGAATCATCATAAATACAATGCCGCTTGCGCCCAGCAACATCACGTTAGAGTACATTATGCAATGCGCCACGCCGGCAATAAGCGCTGTCAGGGCGGCAAACTTAAATATAGTCGCGCTGCCGTACCGCTCCTCCAGCGTAGGACCCAGCACCAGCATGAGCATTATATTGCTCGAATAGTGCGAAAACGACGAATGCCCCAGCACATGCGTAAATGCGCGCACGTACGTCAGCGGATCGGTCAGGCTTGAGCGATACACGCCGAAAAGCAGCCGATTAGCCGCGCCGCCCGTGCGCTGATTGACAATAAGCGCGATGAGCGATATCAGCGAGAAGGTTATCGTAAACGGTGCATTGTACCGTATGCGTTTAAATATATTCATGCAAAGTACCTCCGCGACTGTAATTTTATCATAATGTGCGCGCATGTTCAAGTGCATGTGGACGTGACGCGATCAGTTCGAGCAGGTGTGCGAGATTTGCTATCGCTATAGTCGCAAACAAAAAACCGACTGCAAAAGAGCGCTTCACTCTTTCGCAGTCGGTTACACTTAATGCGCTTTTCCGGGATTACTTGCGGGTAATGTAGCCCGCCTTGCACAGGTATTCGGCGCTCAGTACGCCGCCGCCCGCCGCGCCGCGCAGTGTGTTGTGCGCCAGTGCCACGAACTTGTAGTCGAATATGGTATCCTTGCGCAGACGACCGATGGTCACGCCCATGCCGCGCTCGAAGTCGCGATCCAGGCGGGTCTGCGGACGGTTGTCCTCTTCAAAGTACTTGAGGAAGGGTGTGGGCGCGCTGGGCAGCTCAAGGCGCTGCGCCTCGGTCGTCCACGATGCCCACCTTTCCAGTATCTCATCGCGGTCGGGCGTCTTATCGAAGCTGACCGATACCGCCGCCATGTGACCATCGCTGACCGGCACGCGTATGCACTGTGCCGAGATCAGGGGCTTCTGCGCGGGAACTATTACGCCGTCTTCGATTGTGCCCCATATGCGCAGCGGCTCGCGCTCGCTCTTCTCCTCTTCGCCGCCTATGAAGGGGATTACGTTATCCACCATCTCGGGCCAGGTGGCAAAAGTCTTGCCCGCGCCCGAAATAGCCTGATACGTGCATACGCACACCTGCTTTATGCCAAAGTCAAGCAAGGGCGTGAGCGGCGGTACATACCCCTGAATGGAGCAGTTGGGCTTGACGGCGACAAAGCCGCGCTTGGTGCCCAGGCGCGCGCGCTGATGCTCAATAACCGCGGCATGCGCGAAGTTGATTTCGGGAATCAGCATGGGCACGTCGGGGGTCCAGCGGTTGGCGGAGTTATTGGACACGACGGGCGTTTCGGAAAGTGCATATGCCTCTTCCATAGCCTTGCATTCGGCCTTATCCATATTGACGGCGCAGAATACGAAGTCGCACATATCGGCGACCTTGTTCACCTGCGCTGCGTCCACCATTATCATATCCGCAACGTTTTTCGGTATATCCCAATCGAAGGCCCAGCGCTTACCCACGGCTTCACGGTAAGTCTTGCCCGCAGAGCGACCCGATGCCGCCACACAGGTTATCTCAAACCACGGATGGTTGCTCAGCAGCGTCACAAAACGCTGACCCACCATACCGGTCGCGCCTACTATACCTACTCTATACTTCTCCATTGCGATCGCCTCCGTTATTCGTACTGCAGCATTGCTTGCGCTTCGTTGCGCATTATTCGGTCAGACAACGCCTGATTCATGCGCGAAAACCGCCGAGTTTGCAGTTTTCGCGATATGCAATATGCAGTTATTAGGATTATATGCCTGTTTTATGCCGTTGTCAAACGAAATGGCGATTATTTACCTACTGTTCACTTCATTGCGTTAATGCGGTATAGCATAGCATGCCATTTTAGACCAAGTTAGTCGCCGATTGTATTCTTACACGTTCCTTGGCATATTATTTCATAGCCCTTTATAAGCCATTATCATGGTATTTGACTTTTTCGTTCGGATTCTGTTTTCACTGGTAGCGATTATTGTTTTTTATTTCCGTTTGATGTTCGCGAATTTATCGATTTTGGCAGAGTAACTAATTGACGTTGCCGAATAAATATGCTACTATTCTGCCCAGCTCATAGCGCGAATGTATTCGGGCAATCCATTGAGCAGAAACGATTTTTGGGAAAGATAGGAGAAATGTATCATGAAAAAGTTTCCCGTCCTCCTGGTGCTCGTTCTTCTGGTGGTATTGACTGCACCCGCGTTTGCGGACTCCGACTCGACCATCCCCTTCCCCGCCGACTACGACACGACGTCATCGGGCGCATCGGCATATCAGAATTCGGGCGATCACACCGATTCGATTTACTTTGCGCATCCGGACTATTACAACATGACTTCGACCGACACGCTGACCATACTCACCAACTTCAAGACATATCAGCAGACCACCGAGTACACCTGCGGTCCGGCGTCCGTCTTGATGGTGCTCAACTACTTCGGCGAAACCGGCTATACCGAAATGGAGATTGCCGAAATCGCGGGCTGCCAGGAAGGCACCGGCTCCACTCCGCAGGGACTGACGACCTTCTTTGAATCGATAGGCTGGGAAGTCACCAACAACCTGTCCGACGGCAGCGAGAACGGCGAGGAAGAGTTCGACAGCGAAACATTTGCCGCATGGGTTATCGAAAATCTATCCGAGGGTACTCCGATAATAGTCGACTGGATAGACTGGGACGGCCACTTCCAGGTGATTATAGGCTATGACACGATGGGCACCGACTCGGTGGGCGATGACGTGCTAATAGTCGCCGACCCGTACGATACGTCCGATCACCTGCAGGACGGCTACTACACATTGGGCGCAGAGCGCTTCTTCTACATGTGGCATGAGGGCTTCTCCGCCGACGGCGACGATATACAGGTGCAGCCGTACGTACTGGCTCGTCCCGCAGCCGCCGAATAACCGAATTTACGAATAACAGTTTTGCCGCCGATTTTCTGAGAATCGGCGGCGTTTTTTTGCCATATCAAATAATGAGAAATTATGGACTCCGTGTTAAATTTAACAGTCTGTTCGTCTTGTATGAAAGTATTGTATATGCTATAATGTGCGCACAGAAACATTGAACCGTATTAAACCGTTAATCCATCGCATGAAACAACCGACCGAAGTAAATTAAGCGACGTAAAACCCGCGATGATCATTGCCTGTGTAAGGGCGAGTTTTACGCGTTTGTCATTCAATTTCATCAAAGTCCCCGCGTTCAACCACTGTACATTATTAAAGGAGGTTTCATATTATGAAACGACACTTCATTAAACGCCTGACCGCACTGGTACTTTCCGTTGCACTGCTCTTCACCGCCACATGCGCTTTCGCCGATAGCGAGGATGAAGGCTTCACGTTGAGAAGCGGCATTAAATTTGGCGACACTCTGGATGACATAGTCGCAAAGGAAACCACACTTACACGTTCCGAAGAAAATGATGATACGTTTGTAGGTACAATTGCCGGCTATGACGATGCGGAATGTAGCTTTGATTTTGATGATGACGGCAAGATGATAAGCATGACATATAAGTTCGATGATTCTTTTACAACCCGTGACAGCGGTGACTCGATGTATGAAACGCTATATGACAGCTTAAAACGCAAATATGATGATCCGATAGGCAATTCAGGTGGCTCATGCGAGCTGATAATCGGACCGGCTCTTAGTAGTATGGCATTATGGGTGTACTGGTTGGGAACACTTGACGGGTATAAAGCCGATTATATCGATTACGATGAGTGGGTAGTCGATGCAGGTGATTACAATGTCAAGATCGACCTTGCTTATTATTACCTGCGCGACAGCGATTACGAATATGAGTATTACCTGGAATTGAGCTATCTCAAATTCACCGATGAAGAATATGACGAGGCGATCAATGAAAAGCAAGCCGAGCAGGAAGCCGTCGATAACGACCTGTAAGCCGCAATTCAATCGATAAGGAGGCAATTGCAAATGAAGAACATTCGCAGACTTCTGTGCATGATGCTGGCGCTTGTAATGACGCTTACCTGCGCCGCATCCGCCTTTGCGGCGGCGGACTATAGCGAGCTTATCACCGGCGTGTTGTCCGATATGGATACGATCAACTCATCATGCCAGGGCGCACCGCAGCAGAGCGCGAACGGCGCGTATCGACTGGTCGAAATGCTGGCGATAATCGCCTCGAAAGGCGACGACGGCACGTATGCCGAAATCATAAGCGATGTGCTGACCGACCTGAACACAAACAACGCGTCCTGCTCGGGCGCGCCGCAGCAGACCGCTAACGGCACATATAGGTGTGTGGAACTGCTGGCGATAATCGCGTTGCAGCATGACACCAGCGGCATATATTCCGACCTGATAAGCGATGTGCTGACCGACCTGAGTACCAATAACGCGTCCTGCACCGGCGCGCCGCAGCAGAGCGCAAACGGTCTGTATAGATGCGTGGATCTACTCACGATAATCGCGTACGAGCTGGACACAAATGACGTGTACTCGGATATAATAAGCGATACGTATTCCAGCCTGAGCACAAATAACGCGCGATGCGAAAGCGCGGTGCAGCAGGAAGTCAACGGCGCGTATAGGTGCGTGGAAATGCTCATGATTATAGCGTATGAGCTGGATACAGCGGGCACGTATTCCGAATTGATATCGGGCGTGCTGGATGATATGAGCACGGTCAATTCGTCCTGCTCGGGCGCGCCGCAACAGCTGGCGAACGGCATGTACCGCTCGGTAGAGATGGCCGCGCTGGTCGCGATGGCGTTGTGAG
>CAYTOU010000003.1:8520-34098 GCA_964439295.1 uncultured Oscillospiraceae bacterium | reverse complement strand
ATAATATAAAAAACTACAGAGAGCGGGTATGACTTATGCCGAGATTGCCTGACGAACGGGAAATGCTCGAATTTGTACGCTCTACGCTAAACGAGACTCATCTGAGAGAGCCCCCCGATGCCAATCGTTTTTTCTTCAGGGACAGATTTATGCATACGTTGCGAGTGGTTGGCTGGGTCAAGCGCCTATGCGCCGTCGAAGAGTGCGATGAACGGCTGACGGTCATCGCCGCGATTTTTCACGATTCGGGCTATGATCAACGCTGCCGTGATGATCACCCCGCAATGAGCGAGCGCATATGCCGCACGTATATGAATGAGCATGGCTTTGCGCAGGATGACATAAGCAAGGTATGCTACATGGTGCGCCAGCATTCGTACAAAAAACGTTCGGCTGACGGTTTGCCCATCGAGTTGCAGGTGCTTATGGACGCGGATCTGCTGGACGAATTGGGTCTTACGATAATAATGTGGGATGCAATTGACGAAGGCAGCTCCAAGCAAGGCGGATACTATACCGTGCTGGAACGCGTGCGTCAAGCCTATGCAAGGCTTAGGAAGCTGCTCCCCACTCTTAAGACCAAATCCGGACATGCCGAGTACGAAAAGGGGCTAAAGGTACTCGCCGATGCAATATCCCGACTCGAGTACGAGCTCAATATCGACTTTGTCGCGGAGTATCTACGCGATGAAAATGCCGAAGGAGCGTCTGCACATGCGGATACTTAGCATGTGCATGGAGGTGTCATAGTTGAAACGCAGTACTGCTTTGTCAATCATACTGCTATTGCTCTGCGCAATCGCCGCAGGGTACTTATATTGCGGCACTAACGGCATGATTTGGGGCGGCTTAATCGGCGTGGCGTTGGTTGGCGTATGCTTTATCAGTGCCGCTATATATACGCGCTTGCGTGCAGGCACCGGTAAGAACGATGCGGATATGCAAAGCCGTTATAAGCTTAACGATACTCGTGTCCCCCACTGCTTGACCGATGCTAATGCAGGTTCTGCCCTAAAAGCAACCGTCGGCAGCCTTAAGCGGCGCAATGCGCACAGACCGCGCATTATGCGACCTCTTTTGACAGACGGCGGATTTACCAGCGAATCGGCAAGCCACATAAAGCGTTTCATATGCTATCGCACGCCCGAGCAGACGCTTATTTTCGTTCGACTGCGCGCCGGCAAGCTGTATTGCATGTATATGAATCGCCAGAAAAAGAGCAATGGTACGCGCTGGGTTGTAAGGAAAATCGAAGGTGAAGAATACGGCGCCATATCGGAAAAGCTGATGAATATGGCGCACGCAATCGACTATTGATCAAAGGGGATTTCTGATGGAAGAAACCGGTATAAGAATAAATAAATATCTTGCGGACAGCGGCGCATGCTCGCGAAGACAGGCGGACAGGCTGATATCCGAAGGCCGCGTAAGCGTAGGCGGTCAAGTAGCCGAGCTGGGCACACGCGTATTTCCCGGACAGCAGGTTATGCTGGATGGGCGCGTATTGCGCTCGCAAAGACCTAAACGCTATATTGCGCTCAATAAGCCGGTAGGCATAGTATGTACCACCGATCCGCGTGAAAGGGACAACATAGTCGACTTTGTCGGTGGCTCGGAGCGTCTATACCCTATCGGAAGGCTGGATAAAGACTCGTCCGGCTTAATACTGATGACGAACGATGGCGACATAGTCAACAAAATTCTGCGCGCAGGCAATAACCATGAAAAGGAATATCGCGTTACACTCACCCGCAGATGTTCGGATGAGTTCCTACATCAAATGGCATCGGGTGTGCCCATACTGGATCAGGTAACGCGTCCCTGCCGTGTTTTCAGAGAATCGTCTGACACATTCCGCATAATATTGACGCAGGGTTTGAACCGCCAGATACGTCGCATGTGCCAGCAGTTGGGACATAGCGTAAAGACGCTCACCCGCCTTAGAATAATGAACATAAAGCTGGGTGCGCTTCCCGTGGGCGAGCATCGCGATTTGACGCCGATGGAGCTTAAGGAGCTCATGACGCTTCTGCGCGATTCCACAAATGCGCCCGAGCAGTTCAATTGACCGATGCTTAATGGAGGTATGTGATATGCAAAATGTGTCTTTCCCCGAGATTGCGTCACAGGCAATAGATTGCCTAAGCCACGGACGCGCGCTATTGACTGTTGGCGGCGATAAGCCCAATACAATGACTATTGGCTGGGGTACTGTTGGACATATATGGAGCAAGCCCATATTTATGGTGCTCGTGCGCCCTCAGCGGTACACATATCATCTGATAATGGAGCAAAAGCAATTTACCGTGTCGATGGGCATAGACAATGCACACAAGGAGATTTTTGCATTTGCCGGAACGGAATCCGGTGCAAACTTGGATAAATTCAGCGGACACGGCTTAACGGCATTGCCTGCACAGATAGTAAATGCGCCAATTGTCGGCGAATGCGAATTGCACTTTGAGTGCCGCACGCTACTTGAGCAGGACATGACGCCCGACGACTTCGATAAGAAAACCGATGCCGTCATGTATCCGGATAAGGACTATCATAGGATGATATTCGGCGAGATAGTCGCATGCTATAGGACTGACAAATAAATGTGAAACAAAAGGGCTACTGCGGAATAAGCGTTCTACAGTAGCCATTTTTATACCCTATTTATCCCAATAAAAATCGCCATGCCGTCGGGAAGGTTACGGCATGGCATTATTCGCGCGAAACGCTTGGGGGAGAGTAACGCGCGTCCGAAAGCAGCGGCTCGGTGTCGCGCCTTCGGCGAAAAAACCGGCGAAGAAAACCAGTGCGGTGGAGAAACACACCGGCTAAGGCACTGCTTGCCTGAAGCGCCGGGGATAGTGATCTAAACTGTATGACGTTATCTCACTCACGTCATGGATGTATTATAACAGCACATGATGGAGCAAGTTTGAACTGAAATTGACATATCAGGGTATGTTCGTTAAGCTTAATCACTATCTACGCGCAGTGTCGGCTAATTGTCGAGCGTAATGCCGCACACTGTCTCGACGTCATCGCGGTCGCTTCTGTCTTCACGAGCACATCGTCGTTATCATACCATGCAATGCAGATTACATACTACATGATCCGGCTTAGAACACATATGTAAGCGAAAGATATACGCGCGGCTCAGCCAGCGAAACACTGTCAACACGCACCTTCACGCGCATGCCTGTTTCAAGCACATTGCCCGAATCCGAAACCATGCGTGTCATGGACTCGTCAGCGGTATAGTATTCGTCAAGTGTCCTAAGGGGCACAGCGCCTTCACAGTAATTATCGAGGTTTACGAATATCGCCCACGAGCTCATGCCGCTCAGAGTGCCTTCAAACTCTTCACCTTCGTGCGCAGACATGTATGCGCACTTGAGCAGGTTATCCGCCTCACGTTCGGCCGTTGCGGCGTTCAGTTCGCATGCCGAGCAATTGGCGGCACGCGCGGGCAACTCCTGTTGCAGCTTATGGCAGCTTCCCGAGTCAGTGCGACCGTCAAATTCAAAGTGCAGTAGTCTATGAACGAGCAGATCCGGATATCGCCTAATCGGTGAAGTAAAGTGGCAGTAGTCCTGCAGTGCCAGACCGAAATGCCCCAAAGGCTTTTCGCTATAACGTGCCTTTGTCATTGAACGCAAAGCTGCGGTCTGCAGCAGAACTTTGCCCGGAATATCTTCACTCATTTCGATAAGGCGCTGGAATGCACGCGGT
Organism: uncultured Oscillospiraceae bacterium; assembly: GCA_964439295.1. Classification (GTDB taxonomy): domain Bacteria; phylum Bacillota; class Clostridia; order Christensenellales; family Aristaeellaceae; genus Fimadaptatus. The sequence continues at coordinate 30,372 of CAYTOU010000003.1, read as the reverse complement.
TCGGGCGTCTTGCCTGCGCGCCACTTTATGCCTAGGTTAGTTGCCAGCTCTTCAAGGTGAGCTACATCATCGCTCGCCGGTTTTTCATGCACGCGATATACGCATCCCAAGCCGCTGCTCTGCATATGCGCGGCAACGCATTCGTTTGCCAAGAGCATAAACTCTTCTATAAGGCTCTCCGCAGGTCCTTGCTCGCGCTTGATTATGTCCTTGGGCATTCCGGCATCGTCCAATATGAACTCCACCTCATGCGATTCAAAATTAATCGCACCGCGCGCATGGCGTACCTCGGCAAGCTCATCGGCGAGCTTACGCATATTCTTGAGCACATCGCGTAATTCTTCCGGCACGGTGCAGTCTTCGCCATTCAGCAGCTTATTTACTTCATTATACGTAAGCCGCGCATTTGAATGTATGACGGATGGGAATATCTCGTAGTCGAATACCCTACCCTGCTTTATCTTCATTTGGCATGTGATTGCAAGGCGATCGACGTCGGGCATCAGACTACACAAATCGCACGACAACACTTCGGGCAGCATGTGTATCGTGCGCCACGGCAGGTACACCGATGTGCCGCCCTTATACGCCTCGTTATCCACCTGCATTCCTGTGCGAACGAAGTTGGATACATCCGCTATATGAACGCCCAACAGTGTATAGTCATCTTCCTCTTGCAGTGAGACCGCATCGTCGAAGTCCTTTGCGGTATCGCCGTCTATGGTAAAGCATACGTCATTGCGCAGATCGCGTCTATTCGGATTTGCCATGCCCTGTGCTTGCAGTCCCGCGAACATGCTCATCTGATTTTCGTCGGGCTGCGGTTTTTCGATGTCCAGACCATATCGTTCTTCTAGGGCATCTTCGTACACTTTGAGTGTGTTCCCGCTCTGCTCCAGGTGTACGAGATCGGCATGCACTATATCGCCACGCATGGGGCGACCGGTTATGCGTACTCGCACGATATCGCCCTGCTGTAGCTCTTTGTCCAGCCCGGAAATTGCGCAACGGAACAGCCTCCGTATATTGCCCAATGGACTTAGCAAATAGCGTATTTCCCTTTCATTGCCTGCACGGTAGAGTGGCGGATAGTCTATGTCAGAAACAGCTGTTGAGAGTTCCAGACTGTTTCCGCCACCCGGCAGCTCGTTGGGCGTTTCGATAAGCATTGCAGTCTGCGGTTCGCCTTTGGGCAGGAATACTTTTACCTCTTCACCCGCAAAGGCGACCTTACGCGGCATGTCGAGCGGCAACTCTCGCCCGTCGGGCAACCATACGTATGCACGACCACTTGACATAAGCACTACGCGGCCACTAAATACGTATTTTTCGTTTACCGCGCGATATTCACCGAGTTCAGTGCGATATATGCGCCCACTGTCTTCCAGCTCATCCAATGAGTCGGCAATATCGCGCACCTTAAGCTTCAAATTCTTGGCAAGCCATTTATCACTGCGTGCCGCACTTTGCTTTTTTATGCAAATGTACAATTTATCTGTGATGTTCAACTTATTTCTCCTAAAAGCCCTGATTGTCGTTTGATTGCGATGTCTTACGGCTGGCTGCCTTTGCAGATTAAGGCGGCTCTGACAGGGCTTGACTACTATTTCATTATACTACAAAAAGGCCGCGAGCAAAAGCTCTCGACCTTAGGACTTACGTACAGATATTATTGACCTTACATATGAGACTGCAGAGCAGTCATAATGATCGCCAATACAATAAAGACAACCGCAGCAATCTTGGTTATCAGCTTCAGCTTCTCATCGATGCCGCGTGCCTTGGTCTTACCAAAGAAGGTCTCGGCTCCACCGGCCACTGCGCCCAGTCCATCGGAGTTGCCGTCCTGCATCAGAACCGCTACGACCAGCACTATGGCCGCAATCAGAAGAAAAACGTTAGCTATTATGTATAGAGCCTGCATTAAACATACCTCCTCAACATCAACGCATAGAATTATATCATAAACTGCGCAAAAAGGCAATAGCCGGAGTACTATAAACTTGCGTATTCGGCGGCCTTTTGCCCATCGATTCCGCTAATTTGCATTAAATGTAAAAGCAGCCGCGAAAGAGTCGGTCCTTTCGCGGCTGCAAAAAGAATCGTATCTTTAGTTAAATCAGATCTTGGCCTTAAGCGTTATATGAACGCTGGAAGGACGCACACCTATTATGATGTTGCGGGTCAGCTTGCCCAATACGGACTTTTCGAGTGCATCCCACTCCGCCGCCTTGCGATCGGCATTCAGGCTAGAAATATAGGCCTGATAGTCCCATTCGACATAAGTCGGCTGGTATACGCAGGTGCCCATTACGCTATCCTGTCCCACGGGAGTCACAGCACCGGCCGGCATGGCGATTGCATCCATGACCTGCCTGAGCTTGCCCTTTATGCCGGCATACGCCGCGTTGCGCTTATCGGTGGATACGTCGATTAGGATATTCTTGACGCTGTCACCCACGGATGCATCCACGGTCAGGTGCAGTTCATAACCTTCATCGTTTTTCTCTATCCAGTAATTGCCGTCATTTACGTTGAGCAGGCTGCCGACCATGCCCATCATTTCTTCGGCAAGCAAGCGCATATGCAGTGCCTGCTGATGCGTGAGCTTCTCTTCGGCGCAGAAGCGTTCGGTCTCATTCAGTGCGCGCTCCAGTTCGCTGGACACGCCGGTTATGGGACAGATCAACGACTTATTGTACGACATGATTATCTCTCCTTTTTGTCGTTAAATCCTATTACTCGATTGTGATTACATCGGAGAAGCCCGTGATAGAGAATACTTCGCCGACCATTTCGTTTACGTTGCGAATAACCATATTGCCCTCGCCCATTTGCTTATAAGCGGCCAGCAATACGCGCAGACCTGCCGACGATACGTACTCGAGCTGCTTCATGTCGAATACAAGCTTTTCAACATCGGCGGGGATTTCTTGGATCGTTTTCGCAAGCTGATGCGCAGTCAAGGCATCCAGCTTGCCGCTCAGTGCAATGGTCAACTGCTTGTCAGTGCGGTTGGTTTTGATCTCCATAATACTACCTCCAATACCATGGCGACGCTTTCGCCGTGGTTTATTACTTGATTGTGCTTATGCCTGACTCGATGAAGAACCGTTCATGGCTTCCTTAAGAGTACGCCAGCCCAGCACAGCGCACTTTACGCGCGCAGGCATGTGTGAGATGTCCTTGAGCGCAGACGCTTCTTCAAGGCTATCTATCTCTTCATCGGACGCCTCGCCCTTTATCATGCGCATAAAGGTTTCGCCCATCTTAAGAGCTTCTTCCTTGCTGCGACCTATTACCATGCCCAGCATGATATCGGCAGATGCCTGCGATATTGCGCAACCGTCGCCCACGAATGCGCCGTCCACAATCTTATCGCCATCCACCTTTAGCTTTAGGAATATATCGTCGCCGCAGCTGGGATTTACCCCCTCCAGCACTATATCGGCATCGGGCAGATCGTGCTTAAACTCGGGGTGAATGTTATGTTCGGTCAGGATTTCATTGTAGAAGCTTCTATTTTCCATATCCCATGCGCTCCCTCAAAGTCGAAAGTCCGGCCGCAAGTCGGTCGATTTCGGCATTTGTATTATAGAAAGCCAAGCTTGCACGCGTGGTCGACATATGCCCAAGGTGCTTTAGCAGCGGCTGCGCGCAATGATGTCCGGCGCGCACCGCCACGCCATCGGATGCGAGTATCTCACTTACATCATGCGGATGTACACCATCCACGGTGAATGTGACTATGCCCAAGTGCTCGCTTGCCTTATCAGAACCCAGAACGTTCACATGCGGTATGCTGCGCACTACATTAAACGCGTACTCGGTGAGCATGTGCTCGCGGCGCTCTATCTCTTCAAAGCCTATCGCGCTTACATAATTCAGTGCGGCCTGAAGTCCTACCGCACCCGCGGCGTTTACCGTACCGGCTTCAAACTTATGAGGCAGTTCGGCATATACCGCCGATTCACGCGTCACGGATTCTATCATTTCACCACCGGACAGGAAAGGCGGCATTTTGTCAAGCAAATCGCGCTTGCCATACAATACGCCTATACCCATAGGTCCGAATACCTTATGACCCGAGAATGCAAAGAAGTCGGCGTCCAAATCCTGTACGTTAACCGGCATATGAGGCGTGCTCTGCGCACCGTCAACCACCATTATCGCGCCCTTGGCATGAGCCAGACGCGCTACTTCCTTTACGGGATACTGCCTGCCCAGCACGTTTGACACCTGAGTCATAGCGACAATCTTAGTCTTATCGGTTATGAGCTGCTCAACCTTATTTAGGTCAATGCTGCCGTCCGGTTCGCAATCTATGAAGCGCAATGTTGCGCCTGTGCTGCGGCAGACCATCTGCCATGGCAACAGGTCGCTGTGATGCTCCATAATGGATACCAGTACCTCATCGCCCGCCTTGACATGAGTCAGACCGTAGCTATATGCCACTAGGTTAAGGCTCTCGGTCGTGTTGCGGGTAAATATGATTTCTTCGCCCGATGCCGCGCCGATAAACTTGCGCACGGTTTCGCGTGCGGACTCATACGCCTCGGTCGCCTCAATGCTCAGCTCGTACAGTCCGCGCATGGGGTTTGCGTTGTGACGGATATAAAAGTCACTTTCGGCATCGATGACGCATTGCGGGCGCTGTGCCGTTGCGGCATTGTCCAGATAAGCTATGCTGCTGTTTACGAGCAGCGGAAAGTCGTTTCTGTAATCGTCACGCATATCAAATTTCCTCGTCAAGTTCATCGATAATCCTGCGTTCGGTTTCATCGTCGCCGATTGCGCGGGCAACGCGCTCTATAGCGGCGCGTGAAAGCATGCTTTCGGCTGTGTCGCGATTTATACCGCGGCTTTCAAAATAGAAGAGCGTGTCTTCATCCAGATCGCCTATTGTTGCGCCATGATTACCCACAACGTTTTCTTCGGCACACAGTATTAGCGGCACGGTCTTGTTTACGACATCGTCGCCAAGTAGCAGCACGGTTTCCTTTTCATTGCCCACGGAACCGCTTGCGCCCTTTTTGAAATCTATCGTTCCGCGGAAAACCTTGTGTGCCGCATCCTTTAGCGCACCGGAAGCGTTTATCTCGCATTCGGTTTGCTTGCCGTAGTGGTTTACCACCATGTTCATATCGAGCTTCTGATTGCGCTGTGCAAAGTAGCCTATGTCGGACTTAAACGTGCTGTTATCGCCGGTCAGCTCAATGTGATTGTCGGCGTAAACATCGCCTTCGCCCACATATATCTGTATGAGCTCTACTCGCCCGCCCTGTGCGCACTGAGCATTCACATTGGTGAGCAAAATCGATTCGGGCTTTGTATTTTGTACCTGCACAAGCTTTATTGTCGCATTCTCTCCGATATCCAGCGAAGTATTGACATTGAGTCCGCCTTGTGCCGAAAAGTGCTCGACAACCGTGACTATGCTACCGTCGGGTGCGCTTATGCTTACGCTTTTGCGGCTGAAATCACCCGTGCCCGTTATATCAAGGCGCACAATGTCTTTATTTTCGCCGCTCTGAGCGCTTATGCTGTCGCTTCCGAGATCTATGGTTTGGCTTTCGTCCCAGGCTATGCTTGCCTCGTTTACATCGAGCCAATTCCACGTGCGGGACGGCAATTTATTTATAAGCAGATTGCTGCTGTTTTCCATATTATGCTCTCCCTTCAGCCGGCTTAGCCTATGCTGCCCTTCATTTCCAGCCGTATCAGGTTATTCATTTCAACGGCGTACTCAACGGGCAGTTCCTTGGATACGTTATCGGCAAATCCGCTCACTATCAGCGCGCGGGCATCCTCTTCGCTCATGCCGCGGCTCATCAGGTAGAATATGGCTTCGTTGCTTATGCTGCCTATCTTAGCCTCATGTCCTATCGAGGCATCGCGTGTGCGTATATCCATCGCCGGTATCGTATCCGAGCGCGATTCGGAATCCAGCATAAGCGACTGACAGGATACGGAGGACTTGGCACCGGTAGCGCCCTTGTTAACGACGACACTGCTACGGAAGGTGCTAATTCCGCCGCCCTTGCTTATCGAGCGCGTATTCATGTACGAGCTCGTGTTCTTGCCAATATGTACTACCTTTGCGCCGGTATCCAGATTCTGACCATTGCCGGCGAAGGTTACGCCTGTAAACTCCATGCGCGAATTGTCGCCCTTCAATACGCTCATCGGGTACAGGCAGCCCACATGCGATCCGAACGAGCCGGATACCCATTCGATTGTGCCGCCTTCTTCGACAAGCGCGCGCTTGGTGTTCAGGTTATACATGTTCTTTGACCAGTTTTCGATTGTGGAGTAGCGAAGCTTGGCATTCTTTTTGACAAACAGCTCCACGCAGCCCGCATGCAGGTTGGCAACGTTATACTTAGGCGCCGAACAGCCTTCGATAAAGTGTAGGCTTGCACCTTCGTCAACGATTATCAGCGTATGTTCAAACTGACCTGCGCCCTTTGCATTCAGGCGGAAATACGACTGAAGCGGTATGGACACCTGTACGCCCTTGGGCACGTATACGAACGAGCCGCCGGACCACACTGCGCCATGCAGTGCCGCAAACTTATGGTCGCGCGGCGTAACCAGCTTCATAAAGTACTTATGCACCATGTCGCCGTATTCGCCCTTAAGCGCGCTCTCCATATCGGTATATACGACGCCCTGAGCCGCGACTTCTTCTTTTACGTTATGGTATACCAGTTCGGAGTCGTACTGCGCGCCCACGCCCGCCAGCGATTTACGCTCGGCCTGCGGTATGCCCAGACGGTCGAATGTGTCCTTTATATCCTGCGGCACATTCTTCCAATCGTTCTGCATCTTGGTATTGGGACGCACGTATGTCGCGATATGATCCATATCCAGCCCTTCTATAGAAGGACCCCAATTGGGTATGCTCATCTCGTTATAAATCTGCAATGACTGCAGACGGAACTGCTGCATCCATATCGGATCGCCCTTTTCCTTGGACAACTTATCGACTATCTCCGGAGTAAGTCCGGCTTCCATACGATATGCGTCGTGTTCTTCATCGCGTATATCGTACACGCTGCGATCTATATCGTCAACAATGCTCTTTTCTTTCATTTGCGCTTACACCGCCTTATTCGGACTTAATGCCGGCGAATCCGTTTTCGTTTATCTCGTCCACCAGTTCGGCACCGCCGTTTTTGACAACCACACCGTTTTCCATTACGTGAGTGGTATCGACATGCAATGCCTCAAGTATGCGCGTGCTGTGCGTGATGATCAGCAGAGAGCCATGTACGCGCTCCCTGAAGAGCTGAACGCCGCGCGATACGGTGCGCACTGCATCGACATCCAGTCCGGAGTCGGTTTCGTCCAGTATTGCCAGCTGCGGCTCAAGCATGAGCATCTGCAGTATTTCGGCCTTCTTCTTTTCGCCACCCGAGAATCCTACATTGAGGTCGCGCTCGGCATACGATTCATCCATGGAGAGCAGCTTCATGGTCTCGCTCAAGCGCTTTTTGTAGTCCCAAAGGCGAATGCGGCTACCTGTCTTCTGTTCAAGTGCGCTGCGTATGAATGCGCTCAATGTCACGCCCGGCACTTCCAGAGGATTCTGGAACGAAAGGAATATGCCCTTATGAGCGCGCTCATTGACCGGCATATCGACGATGTTCTCGCCATTGAATATGATTTCGCCCGATGTAACGGTATAATTGGGATTGCCCGTTATGGCATAACCCAACGTGGATTTGCCCGTACCGTTGGGTCCCATGAGCACGTGCGTTTCATCACGGCCGATAGAGAGCGTTACACCATGCAGTATCTGGGCACCATCGGCGCTGCATACGTGAAGGTCTTTGATATCCAGTAAATTGCCAGTGTTCTTCATAATCAATTATCCTCTTTTCCGGCGCACTCGGTGCAGCCGCAGCATATATTGTTTTCTTCCGCCTTGGAATCTATAAGATCCTGCAGCGTATAGCTGTTTACGTAAGCATTAATGTGTTCTTCCAGTCCGCGCCAGAAAGGCAGCGTATAGCAGCCATCCACATGCTCGCACTTCTTACCATCCTTGGCAAGGCACGCAACCGGTGCCAGCTCGCCTTCGGCCGCGTACAGTATTTCGCCCACCTTGTATTCTTTAGGCGCACGCGTAAGCTTATATCCGCCGGCCTTGCCCAACGCGCTTTCGACCAGACCGCAACGCGCCAGTTCGGGCATTATGTTTTCTAAGTACTTGCGCGAAATGTTCTGCCGCTCGGCCACGTCTTTTAGGCGTATGTAGCTATCGGAGGCATGCTCGGCCATGTCCAGCATGACGCGCAATGCATATCTGCCCTTGGATGATATCATCATTACCCATCGCTCCTTTCGGGCCGCAAAAGCCTTTCATATAAACGGGCGATGCATACCGGTATAACCCATATTGGCTCACCGGTCTAATTCCCACCTGTCCGCGGGTAATTATACTTCTATTCTCCCACAGTGTCAATAGGAATTAGAAGGGCTCATCAAATCTTGAACCACAATTTACTAAACGATGATACTGAGTATGAGGACATTAACCGGCGGCTTTTTCTGCGCATAAAAAGAGCGGCACATTAAAATGCCGCTCCAAATCAATATACGATTTTGATTTATGCGAAGTAGTCCACACCGGCACGGAACAGCTGCTGATCCTTTACGCCGGGCACATTCTTGAGCACCTGATCGTCGATAGAACGCTCGGAGTGTCCCATCTTGCCCAGTATGCGTCCATCCGGGCTGGTAATGCCCTCGATTGCCCATACCGAACCGTTGGGATTCTCGGGAGTAGTCGCGGCGGGCACGCCATCGGGAGTGCAGTACTGAGTTGCCACCTGACCGTTTTTGAGCAGCTGCTGAACCAGCTTCTCGCTTGCGGCGAAGCGACCTTCACCATGAGATATCGCAATGGTGTGCACATCGCCGGCGTTGACGTAGTTGAACCACGGTGACTTAACCGAGGTCACTACGGTATTGATTATCGCGGAGGCGTGGCGACCCAGCGTATTGAATGTAAGCGTTGCATCGTCTTCTTTAAGCTCGGGACGAATCTCGCCGTACGGCACAAGGCCCAGCTTAATGAGAGCCTGGAAGCCGTTGCAAATGCCCAACATAAGGCCATCGCGGTTTTTGAGCATTTCCATTATGGCATCCGCTATAGCGGGATTGCGCAGCGTCGCGGCAATGAACTTAGCGCTGCCATCGGGTTCGTCGCCGCCCGAGAATCCGCCGGGCAGTGCGATTATGTTGGCGGAGTTAATGAGCTTTACCAGCTCTCTTACGCTCTGCTCAACATCGGACTGGCTCAGATTGCGTATGAGCGCAACGTCAACCTTTGCGCCTGCGCGCTCAAATGCACGCTGTGTATCGTATTCGCAGTTGGTGCCCGGGAATACGGGTATCAGTACGCGGGGCTTGGCTATCTTGACCGCCGGACGGTGTGTCGAGCGCTCGGTGTACTTTTCATAGCCGACCTTGAGCGGCTTGCGACCGTCATTTTCCGGGAATACGTCGCTAAGCGGTGCCTGCCATGCGGCAATGGCATCATCCAGCATGATCTGCTTATCGCCAACCGCGATGAAGTTATCATGAGTGGTCTCGCCCAGCGGATGTGCGCAAGCGGGCAGCTCATCGGGATTGAAGGTATCATCCACCTCGATGATTATGGAGCCGTACTCGGGCAGGAAGAGCGAGTATGTTTCCCAATCGGAATTGATCTTTACGCCAATGCGGTTACCGAACGCCATGAGCGATACCGCGGCCGCTATACCGCCCTGACCGATTGTATGGGCGGAAAGAATCTTGCCGTCAAGTGCAAGACGATGCAGACCGTCATACATCTTGAACAGCTCGTCCCAGCGCGGCATCATGTACTTATCGCGCGGCAGTATGAGCGCATAGAGCTTGTGACCTGCGCCCTTCAGCTCGTCCGATATAACGGTGCGGGCATCCAGCACGTTTACTGCGATGGATATCAGCGTGGGCGGTACGCTTATGTCCTCAAACGTACCGGACATGGAGTCCTTGCCGCCGATGGACGGTATGCCCAGACGCAGCTGTGCGGTCAGTGCGCCCAGCAGGGATGCCAGCGGGCGTCCCCACTTTTCGGGATCCTTATTCAGGCGCTCGAAGAATTCCTGGAAGGTCAGGCGGATAGTGCGCACATCACCACCGGCAGCGGCTATCTTGGATGCGGATTCGACAACCGCATACAGCGCGCCGTGGAAGGGCGACCATGTGGACAGATACGGATCGTAACCGTGGCTCATAAGAGTAGCCGTGTTGGTATGACCCATCACGGGCAGCTTTGCGGCCATTGCTTCATTGGGAGTTAAGCGATACTTGCCGCCGTAGGGTGCAAGCAGGGTTTCGGCGCCTATCGTGGAGTCGAAGCGCTCAACCAAGCCCTTCTGAGAGCAAACGTTGAGATCCTGCAGGTTATGTATCCATGCTTCGGGCAGCGTACGGCAGTTATGTATAGCGCGCGGAGCACGGTTAAAGTAGTTCTTATCGGCATCGGGCGCGGTTATATGCGCGCGCACATGCTGGGTTACGCCATTGGTGTTGAGGAAGTCGCGGCTGAGGTCAACCACAGTCTGACCGCGCCAGGTCATGCATAGGCGATTCTTATCGGTGACTGTTGCAACGAACGTCGCCTCAAGGTTCTCGGCGCGCGCCATCTCGATAAAGCGCTCGACATCCTTGGGCTCGATTACGCATGCCATGCGCTCCTGGGATTCTGATATGGCAAGCTCGGTGCCGTCCAGGCCTTCATATTTGCGGGGCACTGCATCCAGGTTAATGTCAAGGCCATCGGACAGCTCACCTATTGCGACGCTCACGCCGCCCGCACCAAAGTCGTTACAACGCTTGATCATCTGTGCAAACTCGGGATTGCGGAACAGGCGCTGCATTGCGCGCTCTGTGGGCGGATTGCCCTTTTGCACCTCGGCGCCGCAAGTGGAAAGCGATTCGTGGGTATGTGCCTTAGAAGAACCGGTCGCACCGCCGCAACCGTCGCGTCCCGTGCGTCCGCCTACCAGTATAACCGCGTCGCCGGGCAGGGGCTGCTCACGGCGTACGTTCTTTTGCGGAGCGGCGGCTATTACCGCGCCCAGCTCCATGCGCTTTGCGACATAGCCCGGATGATAGACTTCCTGAACCTTGCCCGCGGCCAAGCCAATCTGGTTGCCGTAGGACGAATAGCCGCCGGCGGCGGTCAGGCAGATTTTACGCTGAGGCAGCTTGCCCTCCAGCGTATCGGCAAACGGTGTGCGCGGATCGCCCGCACCGGTTATGCGCATGCACTGATATACATACGAGCGGCCGCTGAGCGGATCGCGTATTGCGCCGCCCAAGCAGGTTGCGGCGCCGCCGAAAGGTTCGATTTCGGTGGGATGATTGTGGGTTTCGTTTTTGAACATTACAAGCCAGGGCTCGGTGTGACCGTCCACGTCGGCTTCGACCACTATCGAGCAGGCGTTAATCTCGTCGGATTCGTCCAGATCGTTAAGGCGTCCGTCGCGCTTGAGCGCCTTCATGCCTATGATTGCCAGATCCATAAGCGACACATCGCGCTTATCATCGACAAACACGCGCGTACGCATGTATTCGCCGTATGCCTCGGCAATGGGCGTAGAGAGAAGACCGGTATCGATTTCGACGCCGTCAATTGCGCTTAGGAATGTGGTGTGACGGCAGTGATCCGACCAGTAGGTATCAATCGCGCGCAGCTCGGTCATTGTGGGATCGCGATGCTCGGTCTGGGCAAAATACTGCTGGCAGAACGCGAGATCCTCTGCGCTCATCGCAAAGCCAAGGCGCTTTACCATAGCCTCGACATCGTTAAACGGCATCGATATAAAGCCGTCAACGCGCTTTACTGCCTCGGGCGCGGTCACGGGCATATCAAGCGTATCCGGTATGTCCATGGAAGCCTCGCGGCTCTCAACGGGGTTGATTATATAATGTTTAATGCGTTCGATTTCATCGGCGGTGACGCCCTCAAACGCATACACGGTAGCAGTGCGTACCTGAGGACGATCACCCTGCGTCAAAAGCTGCACACACTGTGCAGCGGAATCGGCGCGCTGATCATACTGACCGGGCAGGTACTCAACGGCAAATGCGCCGCTCAGTTCGGGCAGCGTATCGCTTACCGTATCGCAGTTGGGTTCGGAGAACACAATACGCCTGGCGCGCTCAAGATCCTCGCCTTCGAGTCCGCGCACGTCATAGCGCTTGAATATCCTTACACCCTCAAGTCCGTTCAAGCCCAGTGTAAAGCGCAGGTCACTTTTGAGATTCTGCGCCTCAATGTCAAAGCCCGGCTTCTTTTCAACATATATCCGCGTAATACCGTTCATATCACACGCTCCTTGAAATCCCGCAATTTAAGCGCGGTTAATCGCCTGAGTACGACTACGTTTAAGCATAGTCAACATTGGGTATGTTGACCTTTTCAGCCGTATTATACCATATCCGCACGAACTATACCAGCTAATATCGCGGATTTGAGGTTAAATTACAATCGTTTCAATGCAATTCGCGGCAAATGTTCGTATTTATTGACGATTTGGCAGTGCATCGCCGACTATTGACAGCACTGCCTCGCGCGCCAGCATTATGCCGGCGACCGGTGGCACGAACATGGTCGAGCCGGGAACGGCACGCCTGCTCGCCTGCGCCTGTTCGCCATCATCTATCGGAGTAATTGGTATTTCGGGCGAATATACTACCTTCAAATGATCTATACCACGCTTGCGCAACTCATGCCGCATAACACGGCACAGCGGACAAACCTCGGTATCGAATATATCTGCAACTTGCAATAGTGTCGGGTCCAACTTATTGCCCGTGCCCATGCAGCTGATTAGCGGTACATTCATGTCGCGGCATACGCGCACGAGCTCGACCTTGGCAGCCACGGTATCTATCGCATCGATTACATAATCGGTGTCGCTGTCAAACGGTACTTGCTGACCGGGCAGGAATACCTGCTTGAGTGCATCTATCCGCATGTCCGGATTTATATCGAGCAAACGCTCCTTTGCCACTTCAACCTTAGGACGACCTACAGTGGAGTTGAGCGCGATTATCTGCCTGTTTATATTAGAGCGCGCCACATCGTCGCCGTCGATTATCGTCAAGTGACCTATGCCGCTGCGCGCCAACGCTTCGGCGGCAAACCCACCTACTCCGCCTATACCGAATAACACCACGTGTGCGTTATGCAGCTTTTCAAGCGCATCATTGCCTATCACGCGCCTTAGGCGGCAAAAAGTTTCGTCAATCATTGTGCAGCCTCCAACCAAGTTACAAATGCATCTGAAAGCGCAATTGCATCCAGTGCGGTAGGCGCGCCGCCCTGCGCAAATCCACCGCGTCCGCCGCCGCGCCCACCGTATGGCTTGAGCGCCTCGCGCATGAAGCGCCCCATGTCCGTTTTGACATCGTCCGCACATGCGAACACGGCTATGTCGCCCGCGCCTTCTGCATTGCCCGCCGCAAGCAGCGCAACAGTTTGAGAATTGGCAATCAGTTCGGATGCGGCTTTTATGAGTCCGTCTCTGTCAGCACTGTCGAATCTATGCGCGATGAGCTTTATTCCGCTCGGCAATGCACGCGCATTCTTGATAAGCTCGGGCAGAGCTTTCATGAGCTCCTCGCGCCTAAACAGTACGAGCGCATGCGCCTGTTCGCGCGCATCGTCAAGTACGCGCTTTGTTTCCTGCGCAAGCGTTTCGTATGTCGCGGATAGCATGCCGCCTGCCTCGCGACACGCCTCTGCCTCGGCCTTAAGTCTTGCATATGCCCTGCCGCCACACAAAAATGATATGCGCGTCTTGCCGCGTGCCGGATGTGCGCCCAGTATGGTCACAAGTCCGATCTGACCGCTGGATGTGGGGTGAGTTCCGCAGCACGCCACGCATTCGACATCGCCGGTCATGACTATGCGAATGTTTTCGCTGACGGTCGGCTTTTTGCGCAAAGGCAGCGTTTTGAGCTCCTCATCGCTCGGAAACCACTGATGCACGGGCAAATCGCGCCATATCAGCGCGTTGACCTCTTTTTCAATCATGTCCAGAGTTTGGCGGGACGGAATTTGCTTTAGGTCGGTATCTATTGTGCACTCCTGCGCGCCTATGTGCAGACCGTATGTATAGCCGCCCAGGAACTTATTGACCGCCCAGCTTATAAGATGCTGACCGCCATGCTGCTGCATGTTGGAAAAGCGCCTATCCCAGTCGAGCACGCCATGCACGCATCCGGCGATTTGTGCATCGATCACATGGTATATGTCACCGGTTTCATCTTCCTGAACGTCCAGCACGTTGGCGTTGCCCAATGTACCATGATCGGCCGTTTGACCGCCCGCCTCGGCATAAAACGCGGTCTGATCCAGCCATACGGCATAAAGTGGCTTATCGCTTTCATACTTTGCACTTTTGTCGCTGTCAAGCGGTTCGCACCTCAGTACATTTGCATCGAATTCCCTTATATTGACATCGTCATGAAACAGCTTATGTGTCATTGCTTTTCTGCCTTTCCTATATTATCGGTATTCGCATTGCCGTTTGGTTCATCCGGCAGCATTTCGCCATCCAATCTATGCACAAGGCGCGATATGTATTCGCGCGCCTGACTCGCAAGCAGTGCCTGCTGATCAGGCGTGGGCGTTTCGTCACCCATCAGTCCCACGAACTGACTCACCTTTAGACCCAGAGCCAATTGCATTTCCTGATCCGAGCCGCGCGGGCTGACCAGATAGTAGCACAAAAGCGAGTCCTTTTGTCCAATGCGGTGTGCGCGGTCCTCTGCCTGAGAATGCACGGCGGGCGACCAGTCCATTTCGCCGAACACCACACAAGTGGCGCGCTGTAAGTTAAGACCACTGGCGGAGCGCAGTGATATGCAGCATATGTTGGTTTCACCCATCATAAATGCGTTCAGTGCATTGTCCTTATCGCGTTCGCTCTCTCTGCCGGTTATGAATACCGGATGCCACTTTTTCAGCTCGCGGCGGTATATGTCCATTACCGCATGATGATGCGCGAACAGCAGTACCTTTTCATCCGCCTCCAACAGTGTGCGCACACATGCGCATACATACGGGGCCTTGGCAATGCCGGTCGCCTGGCGTTCGGTCTGAGATATCGACTCTTCGATTATCGCGCGCCGCGAGGCGTCTGTTTCGCCACGCAATGCGCGCAATGACTCGACAACAGGTCGCATATACTCGCGATACACGTCGTCGTCCCAGTCGATTTCCTGTACCAAACGGCGCTTGGGTGGCAGTTCGGGCAGAACCTCACGCTTTGTGCGGCGCAGCATAATTCCTTCACGGCGCAAGTATTCGCCCAACTTTTCGGGATTTGCAACGGTGTCACTGCCGTAGCCGTAGCACCACTCGCGCGTGAAACTTTCCCAATCGCCTAAAAAATGATAATCGATTGCGTTGATTACATTCCATATTTCACCGCCGCGGTTGTATATCGGCGTACCTGAAAGACCTATGACTGTTTCGCAGTCACCGGATATCAGCGTCGCGGCGGAATACTTCTCGGTTCCGGCATGGCGAAGCTCCTGCACCTCGTCAAATACCACCGCGCGATAATCGAGTTTAGGCAGCGCCTTTTTCCAGCCGCGCAGGAGCAAATAATGTACTATATATATGTCCGCCTCGGGCAGATCATACGGCTTTATGCCGCGCACTACGTGTACGCGCGTGCCGCCCGGAAGCTCTACGAAGTTAGCAATTTCCCTCTCCCAATTGCGCACCAGATGCGGCGGCGGTATTATTATCGCCGGGAACGCGTTCTTTGCGCACAGCAGAGCCAATGCCTGTACGGTTTTGCCCAAGCCCATTTCATCCGCAAGTAATGCGCGCGGATTGTCCATCAAAAAGCCAAGACCCAATTGCTGAAACGGCATGAGCGTACCGCGAAATGTCGCGGGTGGTCTGGCACGGCTGGGCGCAATGCGAGCTTTTTCGCGACGAACAGCATAATTGCGTGCCGAATCGATTGCCTTTTGCCAGCGCGCCCTATCGCGCTCGGCGATTTCAAGCGGATAGCGCAGCATGAGCCAGTTAAGATCGCCTATTATGCGCGCATGTGCGGCAAATCGCGCCACGCCGCGCCCGCGTCCATCGCAACCCGGGAACAGGCGCTTGGCTAGTTCGATAACGCACGGCTCTCCGCGCATAGTCCATACGCGTGAGCGCGCGTTATAGCTGAGCGTGCCGTACGTGCCACGCCCGGAATCCGGCTCTGAAAGATATGCGGGCGGCGAAAAGTCAAATTCGCGTTCATCGTAATTATCGTTTTCGCTCTCGTACACAGCCGCACTATCGGGGCGGTCAAATTCGGAATCATCATCGTATAGCGGCTCAAGCACTCCATCGGAACGCTTAATATAGCCCGACTCATCACACCATGCGGTGTCGCTGTCTGTAGGTGCCATATAATCGGTATCATCGGGCATATCGTCCGGAGTTTTACCGTAACGCTCTTCTATGAATCTATCTTCGGTGGAATGTATTGTGCGCGACTGCATTGCCGCTTTGAGCGATTTGCTTTTTCTCCTCATGGCAATGCAACACCCCACAATCTGGCAAGCGCCACACACTTTACCGGAACACCGTTTATTGATGCGGGCAAACGCAGATCACCGGGCGCAACCATAATGAGCGCATGCACGTCAGGGCTGTCGGCGTAGCGTGCGGCTTGCTTAAGCAGTGTTGCTCGAGCGGGACGATTCTTCTTTATCTCAATACCCACATGCCCGCATAGGAAGTCTATGCGGCAGCCCGCGCCTAAGCGCGCCTCATGCTGAGCGGATATGCCCGCGCTTTCGAGTGCGGCGCTCACCATGGCGTGTATATCGTATTCTTCGGGCGCGGCGGGCAGTCGGAGTGTGCCTAAGGCGCACACTATGGCGTTCATTTCTTTAGTTAATGTATTGTCCATCTGCTCGCCCCCTCGTATAAAACATCGTTTGCGCGATAATTATAGCATGATTTGAGGCTCACTACAAATCGATTTATGCCGTTGCACGCTTAAATCACAGCGGCTTAATTCAATTTTTCCGTTAGAGTGATATAATCTCAAGCGAAAGCGAGGTTGGAGAAATGAAGGACAATAAGACCAACGCAATGCGCATACTCGAAGGGCTTAAAATAGACTTTGATGTACATTCATATGACGTGTCCGATGGCATGCTGGACGGCGGCACTGTGGCGCGCAGGATTGGTGTCGACCCCGCACGCGTGTTTAAAACACTGGTCACGCAGGGCAAGTCCCGCGCTTATTACGTATTTGTGATTCCGGTGCTGAAGGAGCTGAACCTAAAGGCAGCGGCGGCCAGCGTAGGCGAAAAGTCGGTCGAGATGATACCGCAAAAGGAACTGCTCAAGACAACGGGTTACATACACGGCGGTTGCAGTCCGGTTGGAATGAAAAAGCAATTCCGCACGGTTATCGATACATCGGCGCTGGAGCAGGAGCGCATATGCGTTTCCGCCGGTCGCATCGGGTTTCAGGTGGACCTGGATCCGCGCGAGCTGATACGCGCGGTCAATGCCGACACCGCCGATATCGCCGTGGGACACGTATAAATAAAGGAGTAACCTTAAATGTCTGTCGAGAGAGTTAAAAATTACCTAAAGCAGTTTAACGCGGATGAACGCGTACTTGAATTCAATGAATCCAGCGCCACTGTAGAATTGGCAGCCAAGGCAGTGTGCGTCGATGCGGCGCGCATAGCGAAGACGTTGGCGTTTGAGGACGGCGACGGTTGCCTGCTTATCGTGGCAGCGGGCGATGCGCGTATAGACAACGCGGCGTTCAAGGCGCGCTTTGGGCACAAGGCGCGCATGCTTACACCGGAAAAGGCGTTGGAACTGACCGGTTATGCCGTGGGTGGTGTGTCACCGTTTGATCTAAACGAAAATATATCTGTATGGCTGGACGAATCGCTCAAGCGTTTCGGCACGGTATTTCCGGCGTGCGGCAGCGCCAACTCGGCTATAGAAGTAAGCTGCGATGAGCTGAATACATTCTCTAAGGCGCGTGGCTGGGTGGATGTATGCAAGAATTGGCGCGAAACGTATCCGCGCATAATCGACATGCATACGCATATCTTCCCGGATGCACTCGCAGTGCGCACAATGGAAAAACTGACGCCGATGGCGGATGGCGCAAAGCCGGTCATAATGCCCACATATGCCAATACCGTGCGGTACATGAAGAATCACGCGATAAGCGCATTTGCCGCGCTGGCAATTGCGACAAAGCCCACGCAATGCACCACTATAAACAACTACGCCGCGAGCATAAAGAGCGACTATGTGCTGTCGTTCGGCACGATACATCCTGATTTTCCCGAGCCGATTAAGGAAATCGAGCGCGTAAAGCAGTTGGGGCTGCACGGCATTAAGCTGCATCCCGATTATCAGAACATATTCCCCGATGATGAGCGCATGTTCCCGCTGTATGAAAAGATGCGCGAGCTCGGGCTGCCGGTCATATTCCATGCCGGATGGGATCCGGCTTCGCCGGACCTGACGCGTTGCACGCCCGAGAGGTTGCGCAAAGTGCTGGATCGCGTGCCCGGACTTACGGTAATAGGCGCACACATGGGCGGCATGAAGATGTCGGACGATGTGATGAAGTATCTCGTCGGGCAGAACATATACTTCGACACTTCAATGAGCTTCAAGTACTTGACGCCCGAAAGGTTGCTTGAGCTGATACAAAAGCACGGCGCGGACAAAATTCTCTTCGGCAGTGACTGCCCGTGGGGTCCGCTGGACAAGCAAATTGAGCTGCTCAAAAGCATCGGCTTAAGTGCGGATGAGCTTGAAAAGATATTCCATAAGAATGCAGAAAAACTGCTGGGACTGGGTGCAGACGAATAAGCGCTATTCATATAATAAAACTCCGCGCACATACGATAGAGTGCATCGCATGTGCGCGGAGTAGTTTTTTTTAAGGATTACGCAACCGAATTGCGGCTATACTTACAGTTGACCGGTCAACTCGCGCAGATAGTGCGCCGCATTGGCAATATCCTCGCCCGGCGTATCATCGCACTCGCGCTCGATTGTCAAAAAGCCCTTATAGCCTATATCGGTAAGCGCCGCCAAGTACTTCGGGTAATTCACATCGCCCTTGCCCAGCGGCATTTCCTGAAGGAACTGGCCGTGATACTGTTCGGCGGCGGCGGTCGCGTACAGGTGCTCTACATCGCCCTTCTTAAGGAGCTTACCGTCCTTGGCGTGGGTATGCACTATGTACTTTTTGAGCGTATATACCGCCTTAATCGGATCATCGCCGGTCACCATTACGAGATTGGCGGGATCCAGATTGACTGCCACACCGGTCGAGCCCAAATCATCCAGGAATGCGCAGAGCGTATCCGCCGGTTCTGGTCCTGTTTCAATCGCGAAATGGGCATCCACGCTGTCGGCATACTCGGATAGGGCATAGCACGCCTTTTGCATTACGTCATAGCGCTCGCAGTGCTTATCGCTCGGAATCACGCCTATATGCGTGGTAACTATGTTGCAGTCCAGATCGCGCGCCATGTCCAGTATGCGCTTTGCACGCTCGACCAGCTCAGGGTTCTTATCCTTATGGACAAAGCCCAACGACTGTTCGCCGCAGACTGCCGAAATCACCATGCCATTCGACCGCACCATGTCGAGCAGCTCCCTGCGTCGTGCGGGCGTCATGTTTTCGGGCGCATACTCCCCTTTTGCCATATGCAACTGAACGCCGCTTAGCTTAAGTGCGGCGGCACTGGCTATGGCATCGGGTATGGACGTGCGGAAGGAATCCAGCATGACGCCTATCGGAAACTTATACATTCACTTTCCTCCAAAGCAGGTATTGCGCCGCGTGATTATACGCGCTCCCAGATGTAGCGTGCGGTCTGCAGGCACAGATCGGTCGCCGCGCAGCAATCTTCCATGCCCTCGAACTCGATGGAGATTTCCTTATCGTAGCCGGCCTTCTTGACGATGGACAGTATCGCCCATATATCCATATCGCCCTGACCCAGAATAGCACCGCGCAGTATGTTGAGTCCGCTTGCCGTGCCGACATAGCCCAGGCTCGGCGGCATCTTGCGGAACTCGGCGGGTGTGGGCATTACATAGGGCTTCTTGTCCTTTGCGCCGGCGGTGTACATACCGCCCTGCGGCAGCATGCGATCCTTCTTGCGGATATAGAAATCCTTTAGGTGAATCATATCGGCGTACTTTACGCACTTTGCAACGGCTGCCTCGGGACGATCATCCACGCACAGGAAGTTGCCCACGTCCATGGTCATGCCTACATTGGGTCTGTCGACCGCGTTAAGCAGACGGATAATGCGATCGGCGCCATTTACGTACAGACCGTGGTTTTCAAGCGTAGTGGACATGCCCAGGCTTGCGGCATAATCCGCCATCTCGCGCACGGCATCGACGAACACCGGGAAGTCCTTTTCAAACTGCTCGGGCGTATTTATACCATCGGGATGCTGACCGGAGCAAGTGTCGTGGCGCATTTTCTTTATGCCCAGGAAGTGCGCCATATCCATATACATGCGGATACGATCCAGCTCGCGCTTGCGCTCATCGGCGGTGGGCTTTATGACGCAGGCGTTCAGGGAGAACGCGCTGAGGGGCATGCCGACTTCTTCGGCCTTATCGCGTACACGCTTTACATAGTCATAGTCGATTTTACCGTCTTCTTTAAGCAGAGGGAGGCTGAACGGCACCAGTTCCAGATGTGCACAATCATGTGCCTTAGCCCAATCAATTACGTCAAACAGGGACATTTCTTCAGTACGCATCATTTTGTTGAGCGAGTAGCTGCTGATACCAAGTTTCATAGCGACACTCCTTTTTTAATTTAATCGGTATTTTTAGTATAGCACACGTAAAGAGAAATTGCAATATCGAGAAATCGTATGAAAAACTTAAAAAGACTACTACTTGTAGCAAATACTACTGTCAGGCAGTTGACATTACTATATTGTCATGCTATAATTAGCATGTAAGTAAAGAATACGCCATTTGAAATAGATATCATATATTCGGGCGCTTTACATATATAGCTCTTGCTTACAGCATTAAATCAAAATATATCAAATTAAACAAACTCAAATTTCAAATTTATATTATAAAGCGATGCGACAACAATTTTATAGTTTCCTCCTAAAGCCCAACAACACCATATGCTGTCCACTTTGAAAGGGGGTGACGGCGAAATGCGCAGGACGAGATGATTGACTTGTAGCTGTAGTGAACTATCTTGTGATAGCGGCATGTTTAGTGGAGGTGCACTATGAAGCGCATACTGATAGCATGCATATTGGCAGTGGCTGTTTTGTGCGGAACTGCATATGCTGCAACTGGTGGTTTTGACTTTACCTTTAAGACCGACGGTATTCTTGGCATTGGGAATGTAACTACATGTACTTCATCTAAGCAATCCAAGGCCGATAGCGAGAGTAAGGCCTATGTTACTGTATCAAGTAACGGTTTGGCTTCAAGTGAAGAGATCAAGGTCTACATCATCAATGCCTCTGGCACAAAAGTTACTGACTCGCGCATAATAAGCGGCAGTAGCTCTAAGGTGTATCCGCAATACTATAATCCTCCCTCGTATGGCTCGAACATATATTATAGGTTGCGTGGTGTTGCCGAAACGATAAATAGTACCGCCAGCTTGAGCGGTAGATGGACACCGCAAGCAGAAATAAGGGCTGTATCGCTAATGTTCTAAAGCAACTATATCATCGTTTTGCATGCTGATGCGATATGGTATGTTAGTGATACAGCCCTTTTGACCTATTAGT
>CAYTOU010000003.1:0-8420 GCA_964439295.1 uncultured Oscillospiraceae bacterium | reverse complement strand
CAAAGTATACCATGGCCGCAGTCATGTGTCGAAGTTAAACCAACAGTTGAGCTTGTTCCATTCAACAGCGATAATATACAAAATGTATACGACATAACGGATGAAAATGACTGGTGGCTGAAGTCTTCACACCGTGACAGTGTGAAATCTCTCCTCGACAACGGCGTCGAATTCTATTACGCGACCGTTCAGTTCCAAATAGATGACGTTCCTATTTCTATGGACGGCTACACAATGACCAATGAGCGATATATTAACGGGTGCAGAATGACATTTATAGTGAATGCAGACGGCATTATATGCATGTCTATGGACGATGTATATATTCCCACGCAGGCTGTTTCCGACAGTTCGGATGTCATGACCGCATCGGAAGTGCTCAATAAGATAGGCGAGTTCTTTGACCAGATCATAATGGACAAGCCGATGGTAATTACCGACATGAAATTCGACTATTATCCCATGGCTTCAGATAGCTCGAACGGATACCTGTTACAGCCTGCATGGCATGTATATCTATATGATGAGGACTCCGATACGGGAACATGGGTTGCCGTGAATGCATTGACCGGAGAATTCCTTAATCTGTAGGAAGGAGACAATGTAGCATGCCGAAATATGCATGTAATATGCTGATGACGGACTTGAAAAGAGCATTCCTGTCATGGCAGTTTGTGCTTGCAGTTGCTTTATCCGTCCTTATAACTTTTTTGGGGCGTTCGCCGAAGCTGTATGCGGATGTTGTTTCTTTTTCGGATAACTCGGAAGGCTTTTTGGATTTGACTCCGGTCATTGCGGCGATTCCATACACAGCAGCTTTTGCCGATGACGTAACAAACAAAGTGCAAAACATCTATCTCGTGCGCTGTGGTGTACGCTTATATACGCTGTCAAAGGCTATCGCCATAGTCCTAAGCTCTTTCATATGCGTATTTCTCGGCAAGATGTTGTCTGCGCTAATAAGTTCGATTTGGCTACCATGGGCAATTGACAGCAGTGTACAAGCGTACGCATCCAGATACATGGGGTACCTGCTCACACAAGGACATCCTGTGCTATTTCTAATGTGCGCACGTCTGTGCGAGAGCATGGTATGCACGCTTGAAGCGATGGCAGCGGCATATATATCACTATATACGCTCAGCAAATGGATAACATGGTCTTCCCCCATTGTATTCCATTATGTATTGACGTATGGGCTATGGTACTTAGGCGTTCCTTCAAGTGTCAGCATAACACGCATCATTCAAGGTCGCCTGTACTTCGGACCACTTTGGGACAATGTCATACTGTTCGGCATAATCGGCGGCAGTACTATTATTTTGATGGTGCTGTATGTACAACGTGCAAGGAAGTGGCTGCATAATGCGTAATATACGAGAATGCTTGCTCCTGCTTGTTATTCACATTCGCAAAGAGACCGCAAAGCCCAAGCTATATTGTATTGCACTTATATCTATCCTATATTTAAGTGCATTGCTAAAGCCGGTTGTTGCATTTTCTCGCGATGTTGGCATCAACATTGCGCCGTTTGCGGCCGTGTTTGTGTTCAGCGACTTCAATTCAACGTTCGCAAGTATGATGATGCTACTGGGCATGGCGTGCCTATGCTCGGATTATCCGGTACTCGACGGACAGCATGTATTTTGCCTCCTGCGCGCAAGAAAGACGAATTGGATATGTTCGCAGGTGTTAATGCTGCTTGCAATAGCGGTCGTCTATGTACTTCTTTGGACTATCGGTTCACTACTGCCGTGTATTGCAAATACAAAATGGGATATGCAATGGGGCAAAATATGGAATACACTTGCCCTCACGAATGCCGGTGAAGCTTATGGGCTGGAATTGGATGTTGGCTCTTCGCTTATCACCAACTACACGCCCATGCAAGCCTTGTTGATGAGTATGGCGCTTAAAGTCAGCGTTTGCTTTTTCATAGCTCTTTGCGTATTTGCAGGCAACATGTTCTTGTCCGCAGGTCTAGGCACTCTGATCGGCTTTGCATTGGCGTTGGAGGACATATTTGCATTCAATGCCGGAATAGGATATTGGTTTACATGGTTCTCACCGGCAACAATGAGCCGGTTGGTTGCGCTGGATCAGACGCGTACTTTCTTATTCCCCGACTTTGCCCAGGCGATGAGCATAATCAACGGGCTTTCGGCGATATTGATCGCACTTATAATTATAAGAGGGCGCAAAAAAGCCGTATGATTGATAAGGAGCAAATATGATAGTATTGAAGAACGTAACAAAACGCTTTGGCGCAAGAACGGTTATCGACGATATTTCGGCGGACTTTGAGAGCAATAAGATTCACGGAATAATCGGTCGCAACGGCAGCGGCAAAACGGTGATGTTCAAGATGATATGCGGCCTTCTTCCCATTGATGAAGGTGAGATACTTGTCGGTGGCAAGCGAATAGGGCGCGATATTGATTTGCCCGATTCATTGGGGGCGACCATTAACGAGCCCGGATTTATACCCAATATCAACGGGTATCGCAATCTAAAGCTGCTCGCCGGAATAAAGAAGCGTGTGACCGACAAGGATATCATAGACGCAATAGAGAAGGTCGGTCTGGATGCAAAGAGCAATGTCCATGTAAGCAAGTACTCTATGGGCATGCGTCAACGTCTTGCCATCGCACAGGCAATCATGGAGAACCCGGATCTGATCATACTCGATGAACCGATGAATGGTCTTGACAACAGGGGCGTTGAGGAAATGAGAAAGATGTTTCTATCACTGAAAGACAGTGGCAAGACGATACTGCTGGCCAGTCATAATCGTGAGGACATTGAAGTGCTCTGCGATGATGTATGGGAGATGGACGCCGGAAAGCTCAAGAAGGTAAGATAAGTCCGTTTATGCGAAAGCAAGATATAGGCGCCGGCAGAACAATCCGCCGGCGCCTTGATTTATGATGTTTATTTTATATCGGCTACGCCGAGCAATCGTTTTTTTCGCTTGCTCAGCCGTTCTTCTCCTCTATCTCCTTGCGACGGGCGTAATCGATAATCATATCGGCTGCACCTTCGACGCCAACCTTTGCGGAGTTGACGCATATATCGAAGTTAAACATGTCCGCCCACTTATTGTTGGTAAAGTAATTGTAGTACTTAGCGCGGCGCTTATCATTTTTGTTTATCATTTCCTCGGCTTCCTTCATATCGACCGAGTATACGCGCATGACACGACCAACGCGCGCTATCATGGGCGCATGTATGAATGCTTTGACCACATTCTTCTGCTCGCTGAGCACATGGTCGGCGCAGCGTCCCACTATTACGCAGGAACCCGCCTTCGCCACGCGCTTAATTATGTCGAATTGTATCAGATACAGCTTGTCGTTGAGCGGCAAATCGTTGACCTGCATCGGCTGCATAGTCGACGGGAAAGAGGCCTGCAACAGGGCATACAGGAATGTGTTGGACGCCTTTTCATCGGCCTTTTCGAACACTTCCTGACTGATACCGCTCTGCTCCGCAGCCATCGTAATCAGTTCCTTGTCATAGCAGGGTATATTCAGCTTGCGCGCTATGGTCTCGCCTTTTTCGCGCCCGCCGCTGCCGAATTGTCGTCCTATCGTAATAATCTGACCGCTCATAATAGCACCATCCATTCTCTTTTTCATATTACAAAATGCTCACGAACATATCGTGTATGTCCGTGAGCAAGTCATATACTATTCACTTTTTTAAATTCAATGCGCCTGCCCACTTTCGGAAGCCAAACTGCTTTTGTCGGAACTTCATTTGCTTAGCCGATGATTTTCGGCATCGTCACTATGTCATTCCACGGTCACTTCTGCATTGCGAATCCGTTTAATATATTCGCGGTAATCGCTTTGCAAAGCCTCTTTACTTCGTTCCATCCAACATCTATATCAATGCCGGGTGCTAATGCCCCGTACAGGGTGTAACCATGACTGCACTCCTCTGTCCGCCAGACTCATGTCTTAAGCGCCGCAGATCCAATGAGTACAATCGCTGTATGTAAAGAAGACCTCTTCTTCCTCAAGATGGGTTCAAGACTCTCCGTGAGGATACTTTATGCATCCATTAGTCGGTCGTTACTGCCTATATGCATTAGGCAGGCGCAACATAATGAACTTTCCTTTGCGCCGATGCACCTTTACCATTGATGACACTTGGCATGATGCCCAATGACACTGTGATATGCCCCAGGCGTTCAGGCTTTCGTCAAGTCAGTATCCGGTAACATCCGGTGCGATACCATTTCCGTTTTTAACTGGATCAGGCATCACTCCCTTGCGATTTGGAATCACTTATCGGAATCTTCCTCTTCGTCAGGATCCTCGGCGTCTTCGAACTCTTCGTCCTCCATCGCCTCAAAACGGGTCTGTACGACTTCGATGAGTTCATCCATCAGTGACTCTTCTACAGGCTGGAATTCTTCCTGGTCGTCATCTACCGGCACGACTTTCATAATATAGAGACCTTCGTCGTGGTCGCAATCCTCGCATCCACATTCGCAGGCATCTTCATCTTCTTCACAATAATCGGCTAATACCGCATATTCCTGTCCATTGTAAAAGAAGTAATCGCGCACTTCCAAGGTCAACTCATTACCTTCATCGTCGGTGAAAACGACCAGGTCAAGCTCGTTGTCCATTGGATTCGCCTCCTCTCAACTTAAGCAGCGGGGGTCTGTTTTTGCCTTGCTCATCCTTCGGCGTTATATCGAGTAGCGGTTTATCCGCTTTCCGATGCCTTGTTTGGCTCTGCGCCCCGGGGGCTTTGGCTCCCCTCTTCGCCTTTATTATACCCAATGCAGCCGAAAAATGCAAGGGTTTTTGAAAAATGTTTATGATCTATTTTTCTTTAAAACGGCTTTTCACCGGGTCACAAATATGGTATACTAAAAGTTGAGAGCGCGTCAGTTAATGCCCTTACGGCGCTTGACGTGTTCGCGGGTGCCATCCGGGCGCTCGATGACCATGGAATCCAGTTGCGCCATAAGGTTTGCGCGATAGGCCTGTATGTACTCCTCGCGCAGCGCCTTGCGCTCCTCGATTTCTTCCGGCGTCAATTCGCGCTGCTTGCTTATGTGCGCCAGCTCGTTGATGCGGTCTATCTTCTTTCTATCCATAGAAAATCATCCTTTCGATTATTGCGGAGGCAAGATATAATGATAACCGGCAAGTTTTTGACTTCTAACGACGACATTGACAGAGTACTCGAAATCCGCGGTCAGGTATTCCCGGATAAAGCCGCGCGTGACGATATCGATGCCCTGGCAATATACGCATTGACCTTTTCCGAGGACGGTACGCCCGGTTCAAGCGGACGGCTGTTCATGGACGATGACAACGTGGTCACAATCGATCTGGTCGGAACAATACCCCAGCTGCGTTGGCAGGGACTGGGCGATCTGGTAATGCGCATGCTGCTTTACCGCGTGCTGGAGATGGAGCTGCCCTCTGTAAAGCTGGACTCCCCCGCTGATCTCACCGCGTTCTTTGCCAGATACGGCTTTAAGCCCGCCGAAAAGCAAAGCGGCGATATGGTTCGCATGACTGCCCTAAACAACGAAATCAACATCGAAGGCACATGCAAGCACTGCTCCGCGGCGCAGTAACCATTGTTTAAGTCAATATCTTGCGCGTCCCAATGCATATCATTGGGACGCGCTTTTTATTTCGATTTCGGTTTATGCTTTGCCAATGTTCTACTTATTAAGTACGCTTACTGCGCTCTTCACGCTGATTGCCGCGGAATTCGCGCTTACCGAACGATTGAGAGTTCTTATCGCCCTGACGGCGCGATGCGGACTTTTTGTCAAACGGTCTTGATGAGCCCGGGCGACCGTCCTGCTTGTCTGCGCGCGGCTGATAGGGCTTGCCGTATTGACGCTGAGTCGGCTGTGCGGGACGACCGTACTGACCGTGGCGGGGCGCATTGCCGTAGGGACGCTGACCGCCTTGACGCGGTGCCGCCGCCGGACGCGCAACTACAGGGCGCGGCTGAGGCGCGGGACGTGCGGGAGTCAAGTCTTCCGGACCATCCACCTCGCGTACGCACAGACCAAGCAGCTGTGCCACTACATCGACCGCGTCGAACTTTTCGAGCAGCTTACGCGCGGTTTCACGCTGTACATCGCTTTCCTCGCGCTGAGTGTTTATCAATTGCTCAGTGAACCTTTCGGTGCGCTTTTCCATTACCTGAGAACGCAGCGGCGCTTTTTCAAGCAATATGCGCGCCTTTGTCACGCGGCGTATATCCCACATGCGTGCCAATTCGCGACCGACTACGAACGTAAACGCCTTGCCCATCTTGCCGGCGCGACCTGTGCGTCCTATGCGGTGTACGTACTGGTCGACATCCTGCGGTATGTCGTAGTTTATTACCGCCTCTATGCCCTTTACGTCAAGTCCGCGCGCGGCGACATCGGTTGCGACCAGCACCTTGACTACGCCGTTGCGGAAGCGCGCCATTATGCTGTCGCGCTCCACCTGACGCATATCGCCGTGCAATGCGCTGGCAGGATAGCCCTGCTTCTGAAGATACGTTACTACTTCTTCGGCGCCAATCTTGGTATTGACAAACACCAGTGTGAGCGCGGGATCATACATATCCAGTATGCGGCTGAGCGCCATTGTCTTTTGACCCGGCATGACCTCGACATAGACCTGCTCAATCGTATCTACGGTCAGTTCGGTCGCCTGCACCTTAATATACTGCGGCTGACGCTGATAACGCTGCGCCAGCATGAGTATGGGGCGCGGCATAGTCGCCGAGAACAAAAGCGTCTGACGCGTCTCGGGCGTATGCTCAAGTATGGTCTGTATGTCATCGCGAAAGCCCATGTCAAGCATTTCGTCCGCTTCGTCGAGCACAGCATAGCTTATCGTGCTTAGGTCCAGTGTGCCGCGGTTTATGTGATCTATAACGCGACCGGGCGTACCAACAATAACATGTGCGCCCTGACGCAGGAAGCGCAATTGCAGCTCAATCGGCTGACCGCCGTATATGGGCAGTATGCGCAGACCCGTCATGTACTTGGCCATGCGCGTGAGCTCGCGCGCCACCTGCAGTGCCAGTTCACGTGTGGGGCAAAGCACAAGTGCCTGAGTCGACGAATCGGTTACATCTATGCGGTTGATAAGCGGGATGCCGAACGCGGCGGTCTTGCCCGTGCCGGTCTGAGCCTGACCCACTATATCATTGCCGTTCATTATTACCGGTATGGTCATTTGCTGTATGGGAGTCGGTGTTTCAAAACCCATGTCAGCTATTGCGCGGCGCACTTCATCGCGCATGCTGCTGAGCATTTCTTCCATTGCAACGCCTGTTATTTCCATAGTATTTCACAGTACCTCGTTTTCATTAATCAGGACTATTATATCCCGCCTCTGTTACATAGTGCGGCGGCACACGGTAAATTTTCTAAAATTTCACTTCGTAATCGAGCAGTCTTTATGCGCAATGTGGCAGGAAAATCGGCTTATTCGGCGAATAAATTTAAGCGTATCTTACAAAAGGAGGCTAATTATGATTCATTCATTTGCTATAAAGCCCGAGGGCTTCATGCTCGATGGTCAGCCAATGCGCATTATATCCGGCGCAATCCACTACTTCCGCGTGCCGCGCGAGTACTGGGAAGACAGACTACTCAAGCTAAAGGCCTGCGGTTTCAATACAGTTGAAACATATATCGCATGGAATGCACATCAGCCCACTGAGAACGAATTCGTATACGACGGCATGTTGGACGTCGAGGAATTTCTGCGCACCGCGCAGCGCCTGGGACTATACGCCATAGTGCGTCCGGGTCCGTACATATGCGCCGAGTGGGAATTCGGCGGACTGCCGTGGTGGCTGCTCAAGCGTCAGGGCATGCGCCTTCGTTGTCTGAACGCGCCGTATATGGAAGCTGTAGATCGCTTCTTTGACGACCTTATGCGCCGTCTAAAGCCCCTACAAGTAACACACGGTGGTCCCATACTCATGATGCAGGTAGAAAACGAATACGGTAGCTACGGCGATGACAAGCAGTATTTGCAGACAATGGCCGACGGGCTGCGCCGTCGCGGCATAGATGTGCCGCTGTTTACCGCCGATGGTGCCGAGGACTTCATGCTGACCGGCGGCATACTGCCCGATGTACACAAGACCGCCAACTTCGGTTCGCGCGCAAAGGAGCAGTTCAAAAAGCTGCGCGAGTATCAGCCCGATGGTCCGCTCATGTGTGCCGAATTCTGGAACGGCTGGTTTGACCATTGGACCGAAAATCATCACTCGCGCGATCCCAAGGACGCCGCGCAGAGTCTGCGCGAGATACTGGAATGCGGCGCAAGCGTGTCGGCATACATGTTCCACGGCGGCACCAACTTCGGCTTCATGAACGGCGCAAACAATTACGAGGAATACCAGCCCACGATAAACAGCTATGA
>CAYTOU010000002.1:0-44120 GCA_964439295.1 uncultured Oscillospiraceae bacterium | reverse complement strand
TGCAACTAAATTTAGTGCATCAGAAAATATCATATAGAATCAAAAAGACCCCCACCGTAAAGCAGTGGGGGCAAACACTAAACGTATTCTATTACAGCACTCGGCTTAATACATCTTCGCGCCGGCGGGGATGTGGTTATCCACCATCAGCAGGTGAAGCTTCTCTTCGCCGTTTTCCTTATGCACGGCGGAAATCAGCATGCCGCAGGAGTCGATGCCCATCATCGGGCGCGGGGGCAGGTTGGTTATCGCTATGCAGGTCTTGCCCACCAGCTCTTCGGGCTCATAGTAGGCGTGTATGCCGCTGAGTATGACCCTATTCGTGCCGCTGCCATCGTCCAGAGTGAACTTGAGCAGCTTCTTGGACTTCGGCACAGCCTCGCAGGCGAGAACCTTCACCGCGCGGAAGTCGGACTTGGAGAAGGTCTCAAAGTCAACGTAGTCTTTAAACAGCGGCTCTATCTCCACGTTTGAAAAGTCTATCTTCTCCTCTACGGCGGGCGCTGCGGGAGTCTCTTCCTTGGGTGCGGCGGCGGCCTTCTGAGCCTTCTTGTCGCTATCCATGGGCTTCATGGTCGGGAAGAGTATGACCTCGCGTATGGTGTCGGAGTTGGTCAGCATCATTACCACGCGGTCTATGCCGATGCCCATGCCGCCCGTGGGGGGCATGCCGTACTCCATGGCGGTCATGAAGTCCTCGTCCATCATCTCGGCCTCGTCGTCGCCGCGCTCACGCAGCTCGATCTGCTTTTCGAAGCGCTTGCGCTGGTCGATGGGGTCGTTCAGTTCGGAATAGGCGTTGCCCATTTCGCTATGGCAGATGAAGAACTCGAATCGCTCGGTCAGGCGCGGATCCTTGGGGCTGCGCTTGGTAAGCGGGGAAACCTCGACCGGGTACATCGTTATGAATGTGGGCTGTATCAGGTGCTCCTCGACCTTCTGGTCAAAGCACGCGTACAGCGCGTTGCCCCAGGTCTTTTCGGCGGTATCGGCGAGCTCAACGCCCTTTGCCTTTGCGGCGGCGACTGCCTCGGCATCGTCGCTTATCGCGCCGAAGTCAATGCCCACGTACTGCTTTACTGCGTCTATCATGGTAAGGCGCGGCCAGCCGGGTGTCAGGTCGATATGCTCGCCCTGCCACTCTACCTGATAGGTGCCCAAGATCTGCTTTGCCGCACCGGACAGGATGCCCTCGGCGATGTCCATCATGGTGTTGTAGTCGGCATATGCCTCGTACAGCTCAACGCTGGTGAATTCGGGGTTATGCTTGGGGTCCATACCCTCGTTACGGAATATGCGACCCACTTCGTATACGCGCTCCATGCCGCCCACGATAAGGCGCTTGAGCGGCAGCTCGGTGGCTATGCGCATGTACATATCTATGTCAAGCGTGTTATGATGCGTGATGAAGGGACGCGCGGATGCGCCGCCGGCAATTGTGTTCAGTACCGGCGTTTCGACCTCGATATAGCCGCGATTGTCCAGATAGTCGCGCAGGTACTTTATAAAGCGCGAGCGCACCTCGAATATGCGGCGTACCTCGGGATTGACGATCAGGTCGACATAGCGCTGACGATAGCGCAGCTCGCGATCCTTGAGTCCGTGGAACTTTTCGGGCAGCGGGCGCAGAGACTTGCTCAAAAGCGTAATCTCGTTTGCGCGAACCGACATTTCGCCCGTGCGCGTGCGGAACATTTCGCCCTTGACGCCCACTATATCGCCTATGTCCAGGTTCTTAAACGCGGCGTATGCTTCCTCGCCCACGTTGTCCTTGCGCACATAGACCTGTATCTGACCGTCCTTATCCATTATGTGGCTGAAGCTCGCCTTGCCCATTACGCGGCGCGACATCATGCGACCGGCTATCGATACGTTGAGCTTAGGCGCATTTTCGTGGTTTTCCAAATCGGCATCCTCGCCGTATTCGGCTTTGAACGCGCTTATCAGCTTATCGTATTCGGCTACGGCATCCTTTGAATGATGCGTCACGTCAAAGCGGGTTATCAGGAAGGGATCGTTGCCGCTTTGCGCAAGTGCGCTGAGCTTTGCGCGGCGAATCTGCTCCTGTTCGCTCAGCTCTTCCGCCGTCATCTCGGGTCTCATGTCCTCATTCGGCATATATAACAACTCCTAAACTAACTATATCAGTTCTTGTGTACGCCCAGTATCTTCATCTTAATGACGCCCTGGGGTGCTTCGACCTCAACTATGTCGCCCACATGTGCGCCCAGCAGTGCCGCGCCCATGGGGGATTCGTTGGAGATTTTGTTTTCCAGTATATCGGCCTCGGTGGAACCGGTGATGGTGTACTCCTCTACCTCGTCCTCATAGCCAACCTCGCACACCTTTGCGGTGGAACCCAGGCCGACCTCATCGCTGGAAGTGGCGTTGGAATCGACTATCTGCGCATTGCGCAGCATGGTGTCGATTTCCATTATACGGCCTTCTACAAAGGCCTGCTCGTTCTTGGCCTCCGAATACTCGGCGTTTTCGCTCAAGTCGCCAAAGCCCAATGCTATGCGAATCTTCTCGGCAACCTCGGCGCGCCTTACTTCGCGCATGTATTTAAGCTCTTCCTGAAGCTTGTCATAGCCTTCCTGAGTCATTACGAACTTATTCTGATCAGCCATTTGAAACGCAACCTCCCATGTTACGGTATTTTTTGAGCCAATAAATAAATAACAAACGGCGATATGCTCGCCGCTTGTTACGAAGCGCCAACCGATTTTGATTATCGGTCGGCGTCCCAACAGCAATTTTATACGTGCTAGTATACATAGCGCGCGTTAACTTGTCAACCGTATGCGGTATATGAGCCGTGAATTAGAGCGTGTTTAGCGCAGTGAAAACATCTCCTGCTTGAGTCCCGCGCCGTCCAGCAGTTTACCCCAATCGACTTCTTTAATGCTGCGCGGATCGCGCCCGTCGACGAACGAGAGCATTGCCTCAAGTTCGGCGGTTGTGACAAATGTTTCATTGGGCATGGGCGTAAACACGACCACGCGCCTAAGTCCCATTTGATCCAGCCTATCCACCTGATCGGCGGTTATCGTGTCGCACACGAGCACCTTATCTTTAAGGCTATGCGCGCCCAATGTCTGCGCATCCTCGAGTATACCCTCAACGGTGTCGAACAGCACATCGGCCTCGGCGATCTTCTGTGCGCGCTTTGCTGAGGACACGCTGTCGCGCGTGCGGAACGCATCATTGCGAACGCGCATATATCCCAGCTCGGTCATGACCGCCTGACTTACCGATGAATCGGCGACATACGCGCGCGTGCGCTTATTAATCCAGCCGCGCCGCCATGCACCGAACATAGCGCGCCGCTCCAGCGTGCTCCTTAAGAACGAGCCATCGGCTATACCCGCGCGCAATAGTGCGCCGTCCAGTCCCAATGTCTTTATGACCGCTTCGGTCGACTTGGGTATGGGCTTTGCGCGTTTTTGCGGTTTAGGCGGTTCGGGCCTTTGAGGCTCTACATGCGGCTCCTGCGCGCCGCGCGGCTTGCGCGTGCTTTCGTACGTCGAGCGCGTGCCGGCATCCGCCACACGCCCATCGAAGTCGCGCTCATCCGAATTGCGCTGTGCGGTTCGGTTATATTCGCTCGGGCGCACGTATGCATCCTCGTCCCAGGCACGCTTAGTTGCGTTCTGCGGGGCATCGGACGTGCTTTCTTCGCCGGTATCTACGCGGCTGAAGCTGCGGCGTGTGGACTGCGTACGCGGCGCTTCACGCGGGGCATCATCTTCCCTGCCCGACTTGCGGCGACCTTCGGCTGCCAGCCTGTCCAGTTCATCCTCTTCGCGCTTTTCGTCGGCCTTGCGCGCCTCTTCCTTCATCTCGGCGGTTCTGTCGCGCAGACTGTGCAGTTCATCGCCGTCTTCGTCAATCACGCCCGCCAGCGCGGTAAAGTACGGCGGTGTGAATACATCGACATATCTGTCCAGCTGCATTACCCATGCGCGCATCGTGCGCTGATCCGGCGCGGGTATACGTTCTATGCAGGTCGTCACGCCGCTTATGCTGACGATGTCGCGTTCAAAGGTATCGCCCGTATAAAACGATACCACACGGCGCACCAGTTTATCTTCATTCCCAGCCAGCATGACTGCCTCCTTATATATTGTCACTTCAAAATGCGCGCCTTGTAGGCGCGCTAATCCAGTCTTGTAATATCATATCACAATTTCGCGCACTTGCCAATAATTTCCGGGTAAAATCACAATAAGGCCGACTTTTGATAACCGATTTTACCAAAAAAGGGCTGCCTCCCATAATGGGTGACAGCCCGCCAATCGGCATTTAATTATTCCTGACCGTACTGCTCCAAAGCAGTTACCATATCGTTGATCTTGGACTTGTTGATGTAGAAGTAGGTGTGACCGTCGCGGCGCACTGCGTAAGTGTCGCGCGTGTAGTCAACGTACTCCACGGTCAATTCGCCCGGCTCAACGTTGAGGTGGTAGGTTACGGTTACAACCGCGTCGCCCTGGACATCGTAGTCGTCGGATACGCCGTTTACCAGTACGCCTATTACCTCCTGATACAGCTTCTTGAAGGAGTCGCTGTCGGTTTCGGCACCGTTGAAGTAGTATACATCGTTGATAATGTCTTCGCCGTCATCATCCTGCTGTACATTGCCCTCTTCGTCGGTCTCGGGTACGCGGTCAATCTTGAGCACGTATTCGCCATCGGCGGTGGTAATGTCGAGCTCGTCAACCTTAGTGATGTTGACGATGTTGGCAAAGCGATCGACTATGCCGGCCACGGTCAGCGTACGCGCGAACTCTACGGAGGACGACTCGGTCAGATATACATCGCCGGTATCGTCGACGCAGATGTAGGTGTACGTATCGTCGGCCTTGTTGCCTATCAGGAAGGTAATGTCTACGTCATTGGTGTCCTTAGCCTCAAGGCGTATGGGATTGTCCATGCCGTAGTTATTGCCCTCGTCGCTTACATTGCCCACATAGGACGTGATGGTTATAGCGGCGATGTTCTCCGCCAGAGTGGTCAGCGCCTCGGAGTCGACGTCGTACTCGAACGGCTGTACCAGCATGTAGCCGGATACGCCCAGGCTCTCGTCGTCGTCGCTGCGCGTGGTCAGCTCTATGACGGTCATATCGGCGCTTGCATCGGTCTCGGTGTCGGCAGCTTCGGTATCGGTTGCCTCGGCATCGGTCGCCTCGGTCGCAGTCTCTTCGGTAGCCTCAGCGTCGGTTGCTTCGGTAGCGGTTGCCTCGGTCGCAGTCTCCTCGGTAGTCTCGGTCGCCTCGGCTTCTACAGCGGCGCTGTCAACGGCTTCGGTCGCGACAGTTGCTGTAGCGGTCTCGGCGGTGGGAGCAGCGGTAGGCTCAGCCGTGGGTTCTTCGGTGGGCTCAGCCGTGGGCTCCTCAGTGGGCTCGGCGGTAGGCTCTTCGGTCGGCGCTTCGGTTGCGGTCGCAACGGTAGTGCCGGTGCCCACGCCGTCCAGCGAAATCAGGCTGCTTATCAGCTCGCCGCCGGAAGAAGAGTCGCCACTCACGGGCGTCGTAGAGGACGCGGTGTTGGGACGCTCAAGCTTTACATAGCTTATAGCGCTGGAGTCGACTGTGTCGGGCATTGTGACGGTGTGCAAGTCTTCAAGCGTGGTCATCATTGTAGTGGCGACCGACTTATAGACGGTGTACACGGTGTTGTCTCCGCCCATCTTGAGGTAGTAATAAGTCGAGGGCGACTTATTGCCCAGCTCGATAGAGATCGTCGAGCCATCGGTATAGGTGAATGTGAATGTGGATACCGGGTCTTCCAGACCGAACTCGGCCAGGTTCTCGCAATTTTCAACTACGGTGGACTGCGTGGTCAGCGTAGTGCCGCGCGAAATCAGGTTGGACGCCGTATCGGAATCCAGGCTGAAGTTATCGTAGCCTTCCAGTGCGTAGCCGTCATCGCCGTTATTGAGCACGGTGTAGGTCTCGCCGTCATAGTCGACCGTCACCGATACGACGTCGGCGGTATCGTGGTCAATCAACTGAGTGGTGTAATCCGGCGCCTCGGTTGCATTGGCATCCGCCTCATCCGCGGGATCCTCCATCTGGGATACCAGATAGCCGGCGCCGCAGAGAACTGCGACGCAGACTATTGAAATCAACCATATGAGCGCGGGATGATGGCGTTTACGCTTGCCGGTCAGCGTGGTGGCATCTTCCATTACGGGGTGTTTTTCTTGCGCCTCGTTAGGAATGCGGTTTTCATCGGCCATTTACAGGTGCCTCCTTCTGCGCCATACGATGAAGCCAGCTACCAGTATGATAAGCGGTATGGCTCCGATTACGGTGACAGTCAGTATCTGATAGGTGGTGTTGTCGGCAATAGTCATGGTGTAGGTGCCCATGGACTTGCTGGGTACGTATACGGAAGTATCGCGGTCAACCAACCACTCCATCGGGCTGATCAGCAGCAGGCTATTGTCGTATGCGGTGTAGTAGCTCTCGGATGCCAGATAGTAGGCGTTACCTACTACAAACACGCGCGAGGTCTTGGTATCGTCGTCGTAATCGGTCTTATCGGCCGCAACGGCTATCGAGAAGGTACCGGTCTCGTCCTCTTCCTGACGATCTATGGTAGTGCTCTCGGTTACATTGCTCTTTACGTATGCCTTATCGGAGGTGGTCAGAACGTCGGTATAGATGATGCCGCTCTGCTTCATCTCGGGAGTGCGTACAGCCGAGCACTGGGGCAGTACCAGGTAGCTGGAAGAATCGAACGCCTTGGTTATGTCAAGTGTGTTGCCGTCATCGTCGGTCAGGGCGATGGAAGGCATCAGCATGAGCTGCTGACGATAGTAGAAGCCGGAGGAGCTTACGTCTTCAACGATCAGACCGTTGTCTATGCTCAGTCCGTACAGGTTGAGCAGGGCGCTAAAGTTGGTCAGTTCGTTACCGGTTACGCCGTACTGGGTCGCGTAGTAGAGGCGGCCGCCGTTTTCCATGAAGGTCTTGAGTATCTCATACTCTTCATCGGTCAGGTCGTCGGTGGGCGCGATTACCATAACAACGTCGCCGCTCTTGAGCTCGACGGAGCTATCGGACAGCTCGAGCTCCTTGGGCTCGTAGTTCTGCTCGGTCAGTGCCTCGGTAAGGAAGCTTATGTTGGAGTAGCTGACCTCGCCATGACCCTGCAGTATGTATACCAAGGGAGTATCATCGCTGGTTACGTACAGTATTGCGCTGGTTACGCAACGCTCGCCGATGAAGTCGTTCTTGGTCAGGGTGTAATTATAGCTGCTGTCATAGCCGTATTCACGGTCGTACATATCGTTTGAGGATATTACGCGGAACTTGCTCTCATCGGCGTTGGTAACGACGATGGAGTTGGAGGTCAGGGACTCATCACCGGTCTGGAAGCGGGACGCGGCAGTCGGGTTAGCGACTATGTCCAGGTTCTCGACCTTAATGTGATCGCCCAGCGCCTGATAGCGGGTGAGCATCTCATCCAGCATCGTGCTGAGTGTGGAGGTCGAATTCTCCTGCATCAGGGTATATATCTTTACGTCCTGATCCAGCGCGGCAACGACTTCCTTGGTCTCATCGGAAATGGAGAACTTCTGGTTGTAGCTAAGGTCGATGGACCATGCGAACTTGCTCTCCAAAGTGCCAAACGCCCAGTTAATGCCCATTACCAAGAGGATTACGACCACGGTCATCACTATGCTCAGCGAGCCGTAGCGCAGCTGCTTCATGTGAAGGAGCTTAAATCCCTTGCGCTTACGAGCCTTCTTTTTTACTTCCTTGGGAGTCTTTTCAGTATCCGGCGTCGTTTCGGGCGCAGTCTGAACGGTATTTTCCTCGGCATTCGCCTTGTTCATGTTATCCTTATCCATGGCTTAACCCTCACTCCATCTTCTTCTCTCAACAACGCGCACCGCGAGGAACAGAACCACGGCGACGAATGAGATAAAGTACAGTATATTGGAAATGCTGAGCAGACCCGATGCGAAGTCGGAGTTGCGCGTGTTAAGCGACAGCCAACCGAACAGGTCGCCTACGAAGCTGAAGTAGCTGCCGGAGGAAAGCAGAGACGGCACATATTCCAGCACCTGCAGCATAATGTTGACAACCAGAGTCACGACAGCCGCGGTCACCTGATTTTCGCACAGTGTGCTCATCAAAAGACCAATCGAGATGTAAACGCAGCCGATAAGGAAGAATCCGATGTAGTTGGTAATTATCGTGCCCATGGTCAGTTTTCCGTAGGCGGCGATTATTACCGGGTAGATGAAGGTGATTATCAGGGTAATGAGCAGCACGCTCGCAGCGGCCAGGAACTTGCCCACGATTATCGAGGTAATGGACATGGGCGAGGTTATGAGCAGCTGGTCGGTCTTATTGCGGCGCTCTTCACTCATGAGGCGCATGGTAAGTATCGGAACGAACATAACGAATATGTAGGTAACCTGAGAGAAATAGCTGGCCATGTCGCTGGAACCGGAGTATATATTGTATCCCCAGAAGAAGTAGCCGCTGACCAACAGGAAGAATCCCATGAATACATAGCCTATGGGCGTATAGAAGAACGCCTGAAGCTCGCGTTTCCAAACAGCGCGCATATGTTTTTAGCCTCCGTCCTTATTATTGTTCCTGAACCTGATCGTTATCCTGAGTCAACTGGAGGAATATGTCTTCCAGCGTCATATCCATAGGCTTGAGCATCATGATGGGCGTATCCTGCTTGGACATACGCGCAAACAAGGTCGAACGTATGTCGGTATTGCGGTCGGACTCCACCAGGAAGTCGAATGTACCGGGCTCCTTTGTGCCTATGCACTCGCAGTAGCGGGTACCGTCTATGTCGCGGATAATCTGACGGGTTTCCTTTTCCGGTCCCTTTACGCGCACGGTCATGCGGTACGTATCGCCAATGCCGTGTGTCAGGTTTTCCAGAGTGTCCTGAGCGACTATCTGGCCGTTATTGATTATGACCAGACGCTCGCAGACGTCGGCAACCTCGGGCAGTATGTGGCTGGACAGAACAACCGTGTGATCCTCGCCCAGATCGCGTATCAGGCGGCGGATTTCGATTATCTGCTTGGGGTCCAAACCTACGGTCGGCTCGTCAAGAATTACGACCTCAGGATTGCCCACCAGTGCCTGACCCAAACCAACGCGCTGCTTATAGCCCTTGGACAGGTTCTTTATCAGGCGCTTGCGTACTTCGCCCAAACCGGTCAGCTCGCATATGTCGTTTAGGTGCTTGGTTACGTACTTGCGCGACACGCCCTTTATGTCGCAGCAGAAGCGCAGGTACTCGTCAACCGTCATGTCCAAATACAGCGGCGGCAGTTCGGGCAGATACCCTATCTGACGCTTGACCTCGCGCGGATTCTTCAGTATATCGTACCCGTCCAGCAGAATGCGTCCTGCCGAGGAGGATATATATCCGGTGATCATGTTCATTGTCGTGGTTTTACCTGCGCCGTTGCGGCCCAGGAAGCCCAGGATCTCGCCCTTATTAATTGTAAAGGTGACATCCTTGACGGCGTACTTGTTGCCGTAGCGTTTTGATACGTTTTGTATCTCGATCATGTGCTCCCCTCCAATCAGTTGTTTCATTATACCACATTCTACGCGGCACGTTTAAGATATTCTATGAACAAACTGTGAACGCGGGCCGGAAAAGTTACTTTTTTGGAGATTTGAGCATTTTTCAATTAAGTTTTCTATCGATTTGGACGCGTTATCCGAATATATGTGCGCTTTACGCTTGCTAAAGAACCGGGGTTTTGTTATAATACGTGCATTGAGTACATTTTATCCGGAGCTGAATATGTATACAAATTACAATCCCCACGAGGGGCATCGCGAGAGGCTGCGTGAACGCTTCCGCCAGAATTCCCTATCGACATTTGAGCCGCATGAGGCATTGGAGCTGCTGTTGTCGTACTGCATACCCAAGCGCGACGTAAATCCGCTCGCGCACAGACTAATCGCACATTTCGGATCCTTTGCACAGGTGCTGGACGCATCGCCCGATGAGCTAATGCAGGTGCCGGGCATAGGCGCATACAGTGCGACATTTTTAAGCCTGGTTGCGCAGACCGCGGGCTATTATCAGCGCGACAAGTTTTCGGGCAAGCCGTTTTTGCTCACCGTGCCCGAGATGGGTCAATACTGCATGTCGCTGTTTTTAAACGACACAGAAGAAAAGCTGTATTTGATTTCACTGAACATACAGGGGCAACTGATTAAACGCTCGCTTATAGGTCAGGGGTCTTTGGGCGAAATAGTCATATACCCGCGCAATGTCGTAAACGCCGCGCTGCAATCGCACGCATATGCCGTGGTGCTGACGCACAATCATCCGGGCGGGTCACTGCGCCCCAGCGAGGCGGATTTGCGCACCACCGCGACCATACGCGACGCCATGCGCGCAATCGATGTGGAGCTACTGGATCACATAATAGTCGGGCGCGGGCAGTTTTCAAGCATGGCGACGCAAAGCATACTGTATACGGGCACAATGAGCCCCATGCGCGCGGCATATGTCGACCCGGCGCGCTGCGGGGGCAATGTGCAGGGGCAATTGCCCAAATAGAAAAAAGGCCTGATTTTTTCATACTTTCGAATTATACTGAGCAGGTGACGATAACGCTTTTTCGTTTTCGTCACCTGATTTTTTTGCAACTTAGCGCACCTCAAAACGCCTTTATCGCTTTTTAACCTGCAAATTGTCCTATGCGAACAGTCAAACCGCGTTTTTCGGCGTCTAACTATCGGAAGCCGCGTTTAATACCCGACTTCATATTGCCGGCAATGTAACAACCATCCTTCGGAGGTGATCGCTTGACCAAAGCCGAATTTGCGCAACGCGCACTCATGTGTCAGGACAAGCTGTTTCGCATGGCGTATCTGTCACTGCGCAGCTATGCCGATTGTCAGGACGCAGTGCAGGAGGCATTGCTCAAGGCATGGGCTAAGCGCGATTCACTTAAGCATGAGGAGTACTTTGACACCTGGCTCATACGCATATTGCTAAACGTGATTAAGGACCAATGCCGTCGCGCGGCGCGCGGGCAGTTTCAGCCGCTTGTTGAGAGTCAATCGCCCGACATGGAACCGCTCAATACCGACCTGCGCGATGCCGTGCGCGCGCTTGACGAAAAGTTGCGCACGCCGCTTTTACTCAAGTACATATCGGGTTATTCGGTGGACGAAACGGCGAGGATGCTGCATATAACGCCCGCGCAGGTGCGTTGGCGGCTTGAAGTAGGCAAAAAGCGACTTAAAGAGCAGCTTGGCGATAAGGAGGAAGGCATATGAAGCTAGATGACGCATACCCGCGCACGCCGGATTCGTTTCGCGATATGATGGTAAATACGCTGGATAGCCTGCCGCAGGAAAGCAAAATGCATCACGTAAAGCCCCGGCGCATGCTGCTCATTGCCGCTATAATTGCGCTTATGCTGTGCGGCATGGCCTTGGCCGCGGGGCGCATGGGACTTTTAGACATGTTGTTTTACGGCAAGACGCCTTCGTCCGCGGCTGTTGAAACGGTCGAAACGGTCGATACCGAAAGCGCGCAATCCGGCTATTCGGTGGGCGTAGAGCAGTACCTGATAGACGGCGAGCGGGTGTACATGAGCCTTACACTAAGTGTGCCCGATAGTGGATACACAATCGCCTTTACCGATATTAGCGTAAGCAATGGCGATTGCATCGTAAGCGGTGTGCCCGATACAAGCTGCATGACTACACTGGGCGGCGATTTCGGCACGCAAAGGCAGTTGAGCGCGCAGCTTATATTCGACAAAATGCCCAAAGGCACATTCGATGTTACCACCAAAGTGTATTTCATGCAGCCCAAACTGCCCGTGCGCATGTGCTCATACTATGATGCGACTGCGGATGGCGTATTCCCCGCGTCCGATAACGATAAGGTGTATGTGGATGAGGAGAGTGGGAACTTCATACCCGATATGCGGGAAGACTATAGCAATCAAATTCAGGGGGCAAATTTCGATTTCGGCGTGCAGAGCACGGCGGCGCTGCTAACGCGCATGGGAATAACATATCAGCCCATATGCGTTAGCGTGAAGTTCTCGGTAAATCCGAATGCATCGGCTGGCACGCTGTTTTCGCTTACAGAGCCCATCGAAAAGGCATTTTCCGAATACACATTCGTCATGACGCGCGCGGACTTTACCGCCGCCAGCGCGCTGCTGGAGTTCGAGGTGCATCCCACGCGCGACATTGCCGAGATGACTATGACAAACGACGATCCGCTCTATCGCGGGTATGAGGTCCGACTATCTAACGGCACGCGGCTTGACGAGATGAGCGGCGGCGGATACTCCACCGAGCGCGACTCGAGCGGCAAGGTGTATCTCGATTACGAAATGCACTTGAGTGCCATGAACGTAGTTCCCGATGAGATTGTATTGGTACCCTACCGCGAATCAGAGGACGGCACGCGCACATACTTTGAAAGCGAAGCCGTAACCATACCGCTGTCCAAAGAAGCGGGAAATCAGAAAGGATGATTATATATGAAGCGAATTAGGTTAATATGCATAGCGGTGCTTACACTCACGATTGCCCTATTCCCCATCGCCGCACATGCCGAAACCACCCAGCCTTACGACATACTGGAGAATTTTAGATGGGATTCATCCATCGTTGACCTGACTTCGCCCGAGCTGGAGGCGGGCAATAAGGAATACATTGCCGAACTGGAAACGCTTATACAGGACAGCGATGCGGTATATACCGATGCATACATGTGCATTCAGGTAGACAGATACATTGCCACCGACGACTTTACCGTGCTTACATGGCAGGTGACAAACCTATCCGATGAGATACTGTACGTATCGACAAGCGAATTTGATGCACTGTTTAACGACATCGAATACGACATATGCGGTGGGCGCACGTGGAAGAATTACGCGATTCGCCCCGGCGAAACCGTAAACAGCCGCTTTATGGGTACGCTATGGGAGCATGCACAGCCGGGTGACGGCACTTTTACGCTTGATATGAAGGTATACGAAATCGGCGAAGACGCATTGCCCGACGATTACTTCACCGACACAACGGGCAAGTACACGAGCGGTGATTATGCGCCCGATGAAAGCGACATGCAGCTATGCGATGCGGCGACTCTGAGTGTGCCTATGACTATGGCGCAAAGCATAAGCCATTCTGCGCTTAAAGACGATGAACCCATCGAAAAGGAGTTTGACGGTTATACACTGCGCATAACGCGTGCCGAGATAAACGACATATCGTTTAGCATCGAATACGACCGCATATATGAAAGTGAGGAGCA
Organism: uncultured Oscillospiraceae bacterium; assembly: GCA_964439295.1. Taxonomy (GTDB): domain Bacteria; phylum Bacillota; class Clostridia; order Christensenellales; family Aristaeellaceae; genus Fimadaptatus. Next base: position 30,812 of record CAYTOU010000002.1, on the reverse strand, counting down.
AGCGCTTGCCGATTCGCCGATAAGTAAGTCCTACTGGGAATACCAGTTTAACGACATAACCGGCGCGAACTGGATACAGCAGGCATTCGGCTCAATACCCGACGACCCGTACGAGCTTTCCGACGGGCGCTGGGCATGGCATATCGAATACAAGGTGTATTACATGTTCATGCAACCCGATACTATCGTAATGCACCCGCACGAGTACGTGGACGGCACGGGCTTTATCGAAAATGACGATACAAGTGATGACGTGGAATTGACGTTTTCTTATACCGAGCAAATAGGCTCTTCGATTTGATATGCATATTTGATAAGTGCTCCGGCAGGCGGAAGACTTTCCGTTGCCGGAGCATTTTGTATGCAGGTATGTAGTGTTTATCTGCGCTTGGGTGTGCGATAGCCGAAATCGCGTTCTATGTTTTTCTTCCAGCTTTCGCTTAGTTTTCCGCCACTTCGTATGCAGTTGAGGGCTTCGTGCATTGCCTCATAATTGAGCTCAATGCCTTCGGAATCGGCGTTGAAGTCAACCGCGCATTCGCGGCGAATGCCGTAACTGTCCGCCGTGTCAAGCGCGTCAATGTTCGCGCCCAGGAACAAAAACTCCCAGCCGTATTTTAGCTGTTCGCGCTCTATCATGCGCTTAATATCTTGGCGTGTATATCGACGGCTTGAATTTTCCATGCCGTCGGTCATTATGACGACGACCGTATGCGCGGGCACGTCCTCGGCGCGCGCGTACTTATGCACATTGCCGATATGATGAATCGCATCGCCGACCGCGTCCATAAGCGCCGTGCTGCCGCTCGGGACATAGTCGCGGCGCGTCATTTCGCGTACATCGCGCACAGGCACGCGGTCGTGCAGCACATAGCTGCTTGCATTGAACAGCACGGTGGATACGTACGCATCGCCCTGCTCCGCCTGCTGCCTTTTGATCATGGAATTGAAGCCGCCTATCGTGTCCGCCTCCAGCCCGCTCATAGAGCCCGAGCGATCCAGTATGAATACCATTTCAGTCAGATTCTTATTCATATTAAAACCTCCCATAATCGATCACTGTGTCTTTCGACTGTGATCATATTATAGGAGGTTTTGCATGCGATTTGGTCGCCCGGCAAGCGACAAATCACGCGCCTATCAGACTCTGGTCAAATGCGAATAGCGCCTCGTTTATCTCAAACACGTTATAGTTGCCGCGTAATATAAAGTACTCGACAATTATATCGAACTTGCTGGAATGCGACAGTGCAAAGCCCGCCTTCATGAGCATATCCCTGAATTCATCCGGCGGCAGTTCAAGCGCCAACGCGAACGCTATGACCGTGGGCTTGGACGGACGATAGTATCTATCGGAGCGTATCTTTGAAAACAGCTTGCGATCTATGTTGGCCTTTTTGTAGCACTGCGCATCGGTCATGCCGCGTTCATCGATCTTGCGCATGAGCATTTCGGAAAAGCTCTCGTCAAGGTTATCGAGTGCATCGGTAAGTGACTGTTCCGATTCGCATTTCGTGCAGGCTTTTATGGGCATCGAATCAAGAAGCACATTCTCGAATTCAATCGGTTGGCGCTTGCGAGCCGCCGCTTCGTACATGCCTACATAGTTGTCGTCTATATACGACTCTATATCGACAAAGCGCTTGCTGCCTATATTATACGAGTTCCTATCGAATATGACTATGTACACCGTCATATCGCAATTCTGGATGAAATCGGCTATTGTCTTGACGGCAATGTCCAGCGCCTGATCTGTGGGATAGCCGTACGCGCCCGCCGAAATGAGCGGAAACGCCACCGATTCGCATTTGTATTCGCGCGCCAGCTCAAGCGAGCGGCGATAGCACGAGATGAGCAACTCGCGCTCGCCGCGCGTGCCGCCGTGCCATATCGGACCCACGGTATGTATCACGTATTTGCACGGCAAATTATAGCCGCGCGTAACCTTGGCATCGCCGGTAACGCAGCCGCCCAGTGTCGCGCATTCGCGCTTAAGCTCGGGTCCCGCCGCGCGGTGTATGCAGCCGTCCACGCCGCCACCGCCCAGTAGCGATGAGTTTGCGGCATTGACTATGGCATCGGTCTGCATGCGAGTAATGTCATTTCTTACTATATGCAGCGGCATTGTATCACCCCTTTTGTCTATTCGTTAACCGAATCCAGATTCTTCCAGCCGTAACGCACTATCGATATTATCATCGAGATTTCGCTGACCGCCTCATCCAGTATGCCCGCCCATGAGCCCACTATTATATCGTATATTATCCACAGCGGCGAGTTAATGCACATGCCGCATAGGCGTATCTTGCGGCCGTTTTGCGTATAACCGCCTATTGTCGCCGCTATGTTAGCCGCCACGGGCAGTATGGATATCCAGCCCGACCACGTAAGTATGAGCGTTGCCAATTGGAGCAGGCATATTATCGCGCACATGGCGCGACTGCGCGCGAACTTAAACCGGCTACCCAAACAGAATGAGCGCAGCATGTTGAGCATATAGCTCACGCCGCCGGTCACCGCGCCCAGCGCGATCAAATGCACAGTGTAGCATAGATACGACAAAAACTGTATGCGGAACAGGTTTTTGTTGCTCCTGAACTGGTATGACGCAAAGAACAGTGCCGTGCCGATAAGTCCTATCAGCTGTATAAGTAATTGATGCGTGCTCAATGAATCACCCTAATTAAAAAGGCACGCGCCGGACATAAGCGCCGCCGCGTGCCGAATTGTGTATAGATTATTAGCCGCGCTTTTCCGCGATAAACGGCAGCAGGTTATTGTGCAGTATATCCAGTGCCTGCTGACGCTTTTCGGCGGGCCACTTCTGACCCTTGAGCAGCGATGTGCAGCAGCGGAACCATGCCAGCGGGTACAGCCACTCTGCTTCGGGATTCTTTTCGATGGCCTCTTCGAGAGTATCGGCCTCAAAGTACTTGCGCAGCAGCATCTTGAGTATGCGGTCGACCTTCTCCTGGGGCATCTTATAGAACGAGTTGAAGTCGTGCTGTGCATCGGCGGCAAAGTTCATCGAGAAGAGTATGCGCGAAATATCGAACATGCCCAAGCCGTAAGAGAACTCGCCCATATCGATAAGGCAGCACTCGCCGTTCTGAACCATTATGTTATTTATGTTCAGGTCGCCGTGTACGCAGTGCATGCTTTCGGGCACAAGGTCGAGGAACTCATAGAGGGCGGCGCGCTCCTCATCGGTTATGCCGGTTATGTTGGGTATATCGGCGCGGTTGATGTCCTTAAAGGACGGCAGCTCGCCTTCGCGCGATTTTATCGAATGAATCTGATGGCACACATCGGCGTACATGTCGATGTACTTTTCCAGATGCTCCTCGTCCTCGCGCATGAGCTCGCCCAGAGTCTTGGACTTGATCAGCTCGTACACCACGCCGGTGCGGCCATCCGCCTCGACTATGTCGTACGATATAGCGGTGGGCACGCCCATTACAAATGCCTTCTTGGCCAGTGCCTTCTCCTGCTCTATCTCCTCGGGCTTAATGCGCGGATAGTAGAGCTTGATTATGGTTTCGTCGTCCAGACGGAATACCTCGCCGCATGCGCCTGCGCCTATCTTCTGGCTATCGCCTATCTCGATATGCCTCTTGGCGCGGGTGATGTCCATTATCTCGGAAAAGCCGGTCACGTCGAACACGTTCATGACATCGTCGGACGCGTTGATGATGCGGAAAATTTTCTTGCCGCAGCGCTTCTTGGCGGCCAGCAGTACGCGCAGACCTGCGCTGGAAATGTACTCCAGATCCTTGGCATCGATCTCAATGCCACTACCGTCGCCGGGCTCATCGGCTATAGCATTTTGGAATTCGCCGGCATTGGCGGATGTTATGCTGCCGGTCAAAATTACTCGGGTCAAGTCACCATCGTGATTTACGGTCTGTCCCATATTGTCGATCACTCCTTATTGCAGAGTTAGCTTAATAGTTCAAATACATTGCGCGTCCGGTCACGCCGCGCTCGCATTGCTTTATTACGTTATCCATTATACACTAAACTCGGGCGTTGTACATCAAATTTGTGCGATTTATTTCGTTTATTGCAATAAACTGTTGGGGCTAGGAATCGCACTTAATCGATGAAGTTGTTTCTAAAGTATGTGTCAATTTTTCAGACTCCCGATTGGCACAACCATGACGCCATCAGCCCGCTGATAAGCAAAATCGCCTATACCGGTTAGCACCATCAAGAAGGACGGTGCTTTCATCTTTGTGGTATCGATTTTGTCGCTGAGCGCCTTAAGGCTTTTAGCGCCCTCGTCAATCAGTCGCTGACCGCCCAGTTTGATTTCGATCAGACCATAAGAGCCGTTGCGCAGATGAACAACCGCATCGCATTCAAGCCCGTCTTTATCGCGGTAGTGATACACAGAGCCGCCCAACGAATCAGCATAGACGCGAAGATCACGAACACACAGCGTTTCAAAGAAGAGCCCCATTGTGTTTAGATCATTGACAAGGTCGCTTGGACCGATGCCAAGCGCCGCCGTCGCGATAGAAGGATCGACAAAGTAGCGGTTATCGGAGGCGCGAATGGCTGTCTTTGACCGAAGGTTCGGATTCCATGCGGGCATGTCCTCAATGACGAAAATCATTTTCAGCGCGTTGATATAGGAAGCGACCGTCTCTTCATTGATTGCGCTGTCATTCGCGGTAATATCTGCTGCAATGACGGTGTTGGGGACTTGCGCGCCCTGGTTACGTGCAAAGGAGCGCATGAGGCGCTTCACGCGCTCGGTATTTTTCTGAACGCCGTCGGCACGGTTGATGTCAGAGTGCACGACACCATCGTAGTAGTTGATTGCCAAATCCAGTGCGATCTCATCGCGCATATTAACCGCCTGCGGCCATCCGCCCCTGCAAATCAAAAATGCCAGACGATCCAGGCTCAAATGGGCATCGCCGTCCGGCATCGCGTGATTAAAAAGAGCACCGAGGCTTACTTCACCGGTGGAATCGCCGGACTCGTAGAGACTCATTGGACGCATTGTCAGCCACGAGTAACGACCTGTGCCGGAGTGCGTGATTTCCTTTGTGCTTACCGGAACAGCCGAGCCCGTAAGTATAAACTGACCGACATCGTGCCTATGATCCACCTCGAAACGAATCGCATCCCATAGCTGGGGCGCAAGCTGCCATTCGTCAATCAGGCGAGGATTTTCGCCGCGCAAAAGGCGCTTGGGGTTCAGTTCAGCCATGGACATGTTCTGCGCCTTAATCTCCGGGTCATCCATGTACAGAATGCTTTTTGCAATCTGTTCGGCTGTGGTCGTCTTTCCGCACCACTTAGGTCCTTCAATCAGAACGGCGCCCATTCCCTCAAGCTTGCGAGCAAGCATCATATCAGCAATGCGCGGACGATACTTAATCTGCATTATCTCACCCCCGTTTCATATTTGAGTATACCATGGAAATTTGGTAAGGGCAACATTTTTCCGACGATTGGCGGAAATTTTTTCCGACGATTGGCGAAATTTCGTTCCGACGATTGGCGGATTTTCGTTCCGACGATTGGCGGAAATTTTTTCCGACGATTGGCGGATTTTCGTTCCGACGATTGGCGGATTTTCGTTCCGACGATTGGCGAAACATTATTCCGACGATTGGCGATAGGCAGAAGAAAACCCCCGTATCTCTTGTATCTTACAATTATACGGAGGTTTCATCATTTCAGCAAATGAGCGATTTTCAGTTTACCCAAGCCGGAATTTATCAGTCGTTTTTCTCAGATGTCAAATCTTTAAGCCATATATATTTTTTATACCTTATTGGAAGATACGGAGCTTTGACAATTTCATCAAGGCACATAACAATAAAAACGACAAGTACCGGAAGCTTTAGGACAAAGCAGCAAATAAGTGCCGCGGGAATCGCAAAGCACCAGGTTGCGAAAAATACACTGATGGCATCGTATTTGGAATCTCCTCCTGCCGGGAACACGCCGCAGGTGAAAACCGTATTGTACGCGTAGGCAAACATATAAAACGCACTGAAAATCAGCATACCGATAAGGTATGTCTTTGCCTGCGGTTCAAGCACATAGAACATGTAACAAAGCGGTCCGACGATGGCAATCAATGCAACGTTTATCAGTCCGCAAATCATCGACACCTTGAAAAATTTCCCACCTGTTTGTTTTGCCTCGTCCAGTTTACCCTGTCCGAGCAGACCGCCTATAATAATGCCCGTAGCGCCGGCAACGCCCGCCGTGATACACTGCGTCATCTGCTGAACAACGCTTGTGATAGATGCCGCCGCAGTCGCGTCACTGCCCATGTGTCCGAGAATAAACGAGTGCATCGTCATGCTCAGTCCCCACGAAAGCGAGCTTGCAAGCATTCCGGGAATGATATGCCAAATATCCTTTTCGTACTTTGCGGAAAAAGCGGCTAATTCCTTGCCTCTTATACGCACGTCACCGTGTTTTGCCGACCAGATAAGACACCAAACAAGCGAAACCGCCTCAACTACGACGGTCGAATAAGCAGAACCGTTTGCGCCGAGCGCCGGAATATTTCCGAATCCGTAAATAAGAAAGAAGTCCGCCGACATATCCACGACAACCGTGACGGCGGATATTACGACGCTCATTTTCGCGAAGCCGGATACCTTCATCAGCATTAAAAAGCACTGTGCAGTAGCTTGGAACAGATAGGAAAAACTGACGATTCGGAGATAATCGGCTCCTATCGCAATCAGCTCAGTATCGGGCGTAAAAATCCGCATAAGCAGTTGGGGGAAGAAAAATGCCGCGCAGAAGAACAACAGGGAAATTCCCAGCGAATAACGTATTGCCATTACGGTAAAGTGCCTTGCCGCAGAATAATCTTTCTTTCCCCAATACTGTGCGGCAAGAACACTCGCGGAACCTGTCACCGCTCCGTTAAACAGGGACATGACAAAGGATATCTGGTTGGCAAGCGATACTGCCGAAATTGCGTCCTGTGAAAGTCTGCCCAGCATAAGTGCATCGGATGCACCTACAAGGGCGCTCAGAAGATTCTGCAGTGCCAATGGGATTGCCAAAGACAATAAGTGACTTTGGAATTTCTCGTGTTCCAACAAAGACCCCTCCCGTAAAGCTCAATTTATAGATGTAATTATACCCTGTTTTTGTAAAAGAAAACCCCGGAAATAGCGCATTTCCGGGATTTTCGAACTTTTGAGTTGTAGGGCAAAATCAGCGCTTAGAGAACTGAGGTGCACGACGTGCAGCCTTGAGGCCGTACTTCTTGCGCTCCTTCATACGAGGATCGCGGGTGAGGAAACCGGCCTTCTTAACCGCGGGACGCAGCTCTTCGTCGGCCTTGATCAGAGCACGAGCGATGCCGTGACGGATCGCACCGGCCTGACCGGTGAAGCCGCCGCCGTAAACATTGACCAGAACATCGAAACGACCGGTGGTCTGGGTCAGGGTCAGGGGCTGACGTACGGTCATCTTCAGCGTCTCAACGCCAAAATAGTTATCTATGTCACGCTTGTTGATAGTTATATTACCTTCGCCGGGCACCAGACGCACGCGGGCAACGGCCTTCTTGCGCCTGCCAACGGCACTGTAGCTAACCTGAGCCATTGAAAGTCCTCCCTTCATTATGCGCCGGGCAAAGCCATGCGCGCTTTACCACGGCAGGAAATCTCCTCGCGCAGCGGCGTGGAGACATAATGCATTACTTGCCGAGCTTGAGCTCCTGCGGCTTCTGAGCCTGATGCTCATGCTCCGGGCCGCGATATACGCGCAGCTTGGTGAGCATATGGTTGCCCAGCGCGCCGGAGGGCAGCATGCCACGCACGGCCTCTTTAAGGGCGAACTCGGGCTTGGTGGCCATCAAACGGCGATAGGAAATTTCCTTGATGCCGCCCGCATAGCCGGTATGATAGTAGTACTTTTTCTTGTCCAGCTTAGAGCCGGTCAGCTTGATCTTGTCGCAGTTGATAACGATAACATGATCGCCTGCGTCAACATGGGGCGTATAGGTAGGCTTGTTCTTGCCACGCAGTATAGAAGCCACCTGGCTGGCCAGACGGCCCAGTACGAGGCCATCAGCATCGATCACGTACCACTGACGCTGCAGGGTCTCGTTCTTCGCCATAAACGTTTTCACGTGAAACTCCTCCTCAGGTCGTTGATAGAGGTATGGGCGCATAGCGCCGATTAATATGTTCGGCACGGTTCACCCATGCCTTGGTTATACGCCGCAGTAGAATACGGCGCTGCGCGCAAAACGGTGGTCGGTCGTTTATGCGCTTTATATCTGAGACCCGGGGCTAACAGGTCTATTAGACACGCCTTATAGTTTACCATATATCGCCCGATTTTTCAATACTTAATGGGCGGTCGAGAAATAATTTTACGTTACAAAAGCGGGCAAAAACGGGCGAGCCGAAACTCTCTTTGAGAAGAGCGGAGTGTGGAAAGTTGTGCGTGGAGTAGTATGCGAGTTTGCTTGCCTGCGCACTTTCCCAATTGCGATTTTGTTTGTTGAGATTCTTTTCGCTTTCTTGAAAACGGGCACTTTTCGGATTATAATAGACGTACAGCGTGTGGCATATGTGCGTAAATCCGGTTGCGTATGCCACGCGCTATTTTTTATTTCGGGACGGGTAAAGGAAGTCCGGCCGAAACACAAATAACCAAATCGAGCAGCAGCGATGCGTAAGTCCGGATTTGACCGGCCTTATGCATTTTCTTTATCGTCCCTCAAAGGAAAGGACGATCTATAATGGAAGCACCTAATCGGTATCTGGAAACCGAGCGCATAGGAAAGCTCATGCGCAAGTACTCGGTTCCTTGCATCATCTCGCTGCTCGTGGGCGCGCTGTACAACATCGTCGACCAAATCTTCATCGCCAACGCGAGCTATCTGGGCTCGTACGGCAATGCCGCCAACACGGTCGTCTTCCCCATGACTGTCGTGGCGCTGGCTATAGCCGTGTTAATCGGCGACGGCAGTTGCGCATTTGTCAGCATCGCGCTGGGCAAAGGCGCAAAGGAGGACGCGCACAAGTCGGTCGGAAACTCGGCTGTAATGTGCATAGTAAGCAGCATAGTTCTGACGGCTGCATATCTCATTTTCTGTGAGCCATTGCTTGCGCTTTTCGGCGGCACGGTCAATCCGCAAACGCACGAATTTGCGAAAGAGTACTTTTTCTACATCACATTGGGCATACCGTTTTACATGTTCGGTCAGGCTATGAACCCGATTATACGCAGTGACGGCAGTCCCCGCTTTGCCATGGCGGCAACGGTATCGGGCGCTGTCGCGAACCTGATACTCGACCCCGTATTCATATACGTTTTCAATTGGGGCATGATGGGCGCGGCGGTCGCAACCGTTATCGGCCAGGTGCTCACCGCCGGTTTATCGATATGGTATCTATGCCATATGAAGATAATTCGCCTTGAAAAGAGTAGCTTTCACATTGAAGGGCGGATCATACTCAAGTCCGCTCAACTGGGCATTACCAGCTTTCTGTCGCAGGTGTCCATGGTCATATCGATGGCGGCGGTTCAGAACATGTGCATGAAATACGGCGCGCTCGACCCGATATTCGGTCAGAGCGAGTATGCGCAGATTCCGCTCGCCGTGCTGGGGATTGTCATGAAGTTCTTCCAGATTGCGATATCAATCGCAATAGGTATGGCGGCGGGCTGTATTCCAATTGCGGGATACAATATCGGCGCAGGAAAAAAAGAGCGCGCGAAGCAGCTCTTTTCCCGCCTGATGGTAGGCGAACTCATTGTGGGTGTGGTGGCGCTCGTTATAGTCGAGGCATTCCCGCTGCAAATATCCATGCTGTTCGGCGCGGCGAACGAAAGCGCATACTATTCAGACTTTACGGTCAGGTGCTTCCGCACGTACCTATGCCTGATGCCGCTCGCCACGCTCAATAAGGGCACATTCATATACCTGCAGGCGCTGGGCAAGGCCGCCGCATCCACGATAGTATCGATGGCGCGCGAAATCATATTCGGCGTATTCCTGCCGATTATACTGCCCATATTCATGGGGCTGGACGGCATACTGTGGTCCTTCCCCATTGCGGACTTGCTTACGTTCTTTATAGCAATCTTCTTTATCGTCAGGACGTATAAGGAGCTGTCTAAGGCGAATTCCATGAGTGGCACGCGTTGATACAATTGACATAAAAATTCAAAGCACGGTAGCGGATTACTCCACTGCCGTGCTTTTTTGTATCCGTAGTTTTGGCGTCTTTGTGATGTAATTATCCTAAGAGGAATGCGCCATCGTACTTCGCCTATCACTGCTCGATATTCACTGCGGCGATCTTTTCCCACTTAGACGAGCGGAAGCGCGCAAACATGAGCAGTCCGCGCACGGTCAGGTCGGTCGCCATGCCAATCCACGCGCCGGTAAGACCCAGGCCGAAACCGTACACGCACAGTGCCGCGACGGACAGGCGCACGCCCCACATGCATACCAGTCCGATTATCATGGGCGTACGCGTATCGCCGGCACCGCTAAGCGCGCCGGACGCGACTATGGACAGCGAGAAGAAGGGCTGTGCCAATGCCTCGACGCGCAGTGCGGGAGAGCCTAGGGCTATTACATCCTTCGCGCTAGTGAATATGCCCATCAAAAATTCCGGGAAGAGCAGAAGTATAAGTCCGGTGCAGGTCATCCCGATAAAGCCTATCAGGATGGTCAGCGAGCCGTAGCGCCGCGCGCTCTTTATATCGCCCGCGCCCACAGCCTGACCCACAAGTGTGGTCGCCGAAACGCTGAAGCCGTATGCGGGCATGTACGATATGGACTCGGCGGTCGTCGCCAGGTGATGCGCCGCCAATGCCGCCGTGCCCAGACCCGCAACCATCGTCTGGAACACGATGTGACCGGTGTTTACGCATATGCGCTCGGTCGCGGAGGGCATGCCTATGCGCAGCATGCCGCGCACGACCTTCCACTGCGGTCTATACGACTGATGCCTTTCAAAGTGAATAACGCCGTTGCCGCGCGCAATGCGTATAAAGAGCACTATGCCCACCATCGCCATGGATATCGCAGAGGGTATCGCGGCGCCCACTACGCCCAGACCTGCGCCCCATATGGGTATGCTTAAACCGAATATGTTCATCGTGCGCGGCTCGTATATCAAAAAGAAATTTCCGATTATATTGACTATGTTCGCGGCTATATTGACCTTCATAGGCGTCTTAGTATCGCCCGAACCGCGCAGTATGCCCGAAAGCACTATGCCGGTAAAGTATGGTATGTAAGACAGAGCGATAATGCGAATGTACTGCGCCGCGATGGGCACTATACGCGCCTCGGCGCGCAATACGCCGGGCAGCCATTCGCCTATAAGCAGCATGAGTATCATAAAGAACGTGCCCATGCCCATGCCCAGAGTCAGCGCCTGACGCGACACGCGGTTGGCGCTTTGCTTGTCGCCCGAGCCCACGAACTGCGCCACAAGCACGCTTGCGCCCACGCTTATGGCCGCACATGCGCCGCTTAGTAGCCAACTGGGCGATGAATTGACCGCAACGGCAGCCGTGGCATCCTCGCCCAGCTGACCCACCATTGCGGTATCGACGTATGACACCATTGTCACCATTATGTTTTCAAGTATTGCCGGCCAGGCGATGTGCGCCACGCGCTTTAGATCATCCGCCGACCAATGCTGCTTAATCGCTGTATTCATACCAAATACCTCACGGTATATTATAATAGGAAAGACCAACGCATCGCCATTAATGCGTTGCTCAATCAATTCTATTCTATTGCGCGGTATAAGTCAATAGCATTTGAGGGTGCTCATTTTGTACAAAAGCTTGACACGGGCATGCTTATCAGTTATGATAATGTCAGCAGAAAATGGTCTAAACCCCATCAAATATTAGGAGGAATTTCATATGTCCGTTGTCGTATGCTTCGGTGAGGTAATGCTCCGTCTGACGCCTCCCGGCAACACGCGCTATTCTCAGACGCAGTCGTTTGACGTGGCATTCGGCGGTGCCGAAAACAACGTTGCGGTATCGCTGGCGTGCTTTGGCGCACAGTCGCGCATGGTCACCAAGCTCCCTCAAAATGCCATCTCCGAAATGTTCTTCCAGCAGATGCGCAGCGTAGGCGTGGACACAAGCACGGTAATACGCGGCGGCGATCGCATGGGCATATACTTCGTGGAAAAGGGTGCGTCGCTGCGCCCCACCCGCGTGACCTATGACCGCAAGTATTCGGCTATGACCACCTTGCGCCCCGGCGAAATCAACTGGGACGAGGCGCTTAAAGACGCCGACTGGCTGCACTGGACCGGCATAACCGCCGCGCTTTCGCCCGACATGCCCGAGGTAATCACCGAGGCACTCAAGGCGGCAAAGCGTCTGGGCGTTACGGTCAGCTGCGATCTTAACTACCGCAAGAACCTGTGGACGCCCGAAGAGGCGCAGAAGGTCATGCCCGCTCTGGTCGAGTACTGCGACGTCATAATAGGAACGGTCGAGGACTCCGCGCTGACCGTGGGCGTGCTGCCCGAGGGCGCGGACATCGATCTGGGACGCCAGACTCAGGAAAATTACTTCAAGACCGCTCAGATGCTGGCAAAGCGCTTTAACGCCAAGAAGGTCGCCATGATGGAGCGCGAGAGCATTTCGTCCAACGACTGCAACTGGTTCATGAAGCTATACGACGCGGCGAGCGACACCATGGTCAACTCGCGCGAGTATGCGGTGCGCATAATCGATAACGTGGGCTGTGGCGACGCTTTCGGCGCGGGTCTGATATACGCGCTGCGCGCGGGCATGAACGACCAGGATGCCGTCGATTACGGCACCGCGGCGGGCGCGCTCAAGCACACCGTAAACGGCGACTACAATCTGGTTACGCGCGACGAAGTGCTGGCGGTAATGCACGGCGGTTCCACCGGCAAGGTACAGCGCTAATTTAGACATAAACGCGGCGGGCGGCTGTATGCCGACGCCGCGATTTTGATATGGGGTAAACACATGGCGACCATAACCGAGCTGAAACCGCTGAAAAAACGCATAATAATAATGGTTGACGGGCGCAGATTCGCCTGTGTGCCGCGCACATGGGTAAGCGAATTGCAGCTTAAGCAATTTGACGATGTGGACATGGACGAACTGGGCTCGGCGATTGCGTCGCGTCAGTTCGAAGGCGCGTACGCGTATGCGCTGGATCTATTGGCCGAGTCGATGCATACAAAAAAGCAAATACTGACCAAGCTTGCCCAAAGGGGCTGCTGCGCGCTGACGCTTGAGATGGTGAGTGCGCGCCTAAGCGAAAGCGGCTTAATCGACGACAAGGCATACGCCGAGCGCCGCGCCGAGATACTCAGTGCGCGCGGCAAGGGACGGCGCGCCGCGATGTACGACCTGATTCAAAAGGGCGTGGATGCCGAAACCGCACGCAGCTCGATAGAATGCTGGGACAGCGAAAAAGAGCTTGAGTCCGCGCGCGAGGTCGCATACAAGTTCATGAAAAAGCGCCTGCCGGACGGCGAAAGGCGCGCGCGCATGCTGACATACGCGGCGCTTTCCAGAAGAGGCTACCCCGCCGACACCGCGCGGCGCGCTATAGAATATGCTTTAAAGCAGCTTAATGGCGAATTTGACGATCAATCCGAATGAGGTTTATAAGGTTAGGAGGAATTGGAATGAGCATACTTGACGGCTTCAAGGCACGCGTAAACGCCGAGAACCTACCCGTGGACGCGGTCGTGGTATACCGCGGCGAAGAGCTAATAGACGAATACCGCTGGACACCCGACGTACCGGTCAACATCTATTCGCACACAAAGTCGTTCATGGTCACTGCCGCGGGCATTGCGATTGAGCGCGGTCTGCTTTCGCTGGACACGCGGCTTGTAGATCTACTTCGCGACGATCTGCCCCAAGGCTACGACAAGCGCATTGACGAAATAAAGCTGCGCCACATGCTCACCATGTCGTCCGGCTTTGGCGAGGCGCTGCTTATGGGCGCACAGCGCAAGCAGCCTACGTTCCATGAGGACTACATCGACTTTATGCTCAGCCATAAGGTCAAGGTCACGCCCGGCGAGCAATTCTGCTATTCCAGCGCTGACAGCTACCTAAGCGGCGTTATGATAGAGCGCGCGGTCAAGCAAAACCTGCTCGACTTCATGATGGACGCGTTCATGGGCGATATGGGTATTGAGCGCCCCGAATGGGAGGTTTGTCCTCGCGGCACGCCTTTTGGCGGCGGCGGAATGCGCCTGCGCACGCGCGATATGGCAAAGCTGGGCATACTCTACTTAGGCGGCGGCGTATACGGCGGCAAGCGCCTTGTGTCCGAGGATTGGGTGCGCATGGCATCCACGCAGAAGATCGCGACGCCCAACTTCAACCGCTTCAGCTGCGGCTACGGTTATCAGTTCTGGATGGATCCCATGCCCGGCTGCTACCGCGCGGACGGCGCATACGGTCAGATAACCCACATACTGCCCGACAAGGGCGCGGTAGTCGCGTACAACTGCCACGCCGATGACGTGCTGCCGATACAGGAAGCGTTCTTTGACGAGATTTACAAAAAGCTGTAAGGGGCGCGTTTTGAGCACCCCCTACTTGAGCGATTTGCGGTAAATCCCCTACTTTTCGATGCCGCGCTCGATCTCGCGCTCGACCATGCGCATCAGCTCACTCAGCCTAATACCCAGAGCCTCGGATATGCGCCAGAGAGTGTCAACGTTCGCGTTGCGGCGCCCGCACTCTATCATGGCCAGGTGACTGCGCGCGACGTATGCGCGCTTAGATAGTTCCTGCTGTGTCATGCCGCGCTCTATGCGCAGGCGACCTATGACCTGTCCGGTAACTGCTGCATCGTACTTCATATTAATGCAAATCCCCTTTCCGAAGGCAGTCTTAAGTGCGCTGTCTTCATAAGAGAACTTGTATTTTTCGCGGAAAAGTACGGGCGGCATGAAAAAAAGCGAACCTCGTGTGCTTGTTTTTTAAAGCACATGAGGTTCGCCTTTTTGTTTATAAGTTTTTTGAAGTGATATCAGGCTTTTTCTTCGGGCTCGCTTTCGCACCACGATATGCCTAAGCTGCCCTGACCCAGATGTATGCCCAGCACGGGACCCAGCGGGCGGATAATTACCTCGTGACCGGCGTTTTCCACGCGCAGTTTGAATTCGGCTATGGGTTCATCCGCCATAAAGCCCTGCACCACGCAGCGGCAAGGTGTCTTGGGCAGAGTCTTAATGAGCATCTTATACTGGTCATTGCGGCCGCGCGATACGCCGGATGCGACTATGCAACCGTCCTCGCACTTGAGCACGGGTCGTATATTCAGTATAGTCGATATGGACATGCGCACATTGCCCAGTCGTCCCGAGCGTCTAAGCGGCGCGATATCGTCCACGGTAAATGACGTATGTATGCGCGAGCGCATCGTGCGCAAGGCGCGCGCGGTTTCCTGCAATGTCATGCCCTGATTGATGAGTCTACGCGCCTCCAGCACCATCAGGTACAGTCCGCCCGCCGTGGTCATTGAGTCCACAACGGCGATGTTGTCCGGATCGACTTCCTTTGCGGACATGCGCGCGTTGCCGTATGTGCCAGACAGGCGCGAGCTTATGGTCAGGCACAGCACCTGCGCGCCGCTATCAATCAGGTCGCTGAACGCGCTCATGAACGCGGAGAAGGTCGCCTGAGACGTGCGCAGGCGGTCTATGCCCCACGCGATTACGCGTTCGTAGTCGCCGCAGGCATCCATATAGTTTTCGTTATAGGACGGCTGACCGGGCAGGGAGTACGACATGGGCACCACGGTCACGCCCAGGCGCGCCGCTTCGTCGCGGTATAGGCATGCCGATGAGTCGGTTACTATCGCTATCATACTTGAGGCCTCCCGATGCGGCGGAATTTTTCGTAGCGGCGGCTTAGCAGCTGATCAATACTGCATGCCTTAAGCCGCGCGATGGTTTCTATTAATGCGCTTTTTATTTCGGCATTGGCGGCATCAAAGCCGTTCTTTTCGCTTATAACGCGCTCAACCACGTTAAGCTCGACCAGGTCGTCCGCCGTGAGTTTAAGCACCTCACTGGCTTCCTTTACGCGCTTTGCATCCTTCCATATAATCGATGCCGCGCCTTCGGGCGATATGACCGAGTATATTGAATTTTCAAGCATCCATACCTCGTCCGCCACCGCCAAAGCCAATGCGCCGCCCGAGCCGCCTTCGCCAATCACTATAGATATGACCGGCGTGCGAAGCCCCGACAGTACTGCCATGCTTTCGGCAATCGCCTGACCCTGACCGCGCTCCTCGGCACCCATGCCGCAGTACGCGCCCGACGTATCGACCAGGCATATTACGGGGCGATGGAACTTTTCCGCCTGCTTAAATAGGCGGATTGCCTTGCGGTAACCTTCGGGATGCGCCGAACCGAAATTGCGGCTGACGCGCTCGGCGGTATCGCGTCCCTTCTCTATGCCGACTATCGTGACCGGCATACCGTCAAGGCTGCCTATGCCCGCGACAATCGCGTGATCATCGCCGTATCTGCGGTCGCCGTGCATTTCTATAAAGTCGTCAAATACGTTTTTTATATAGTCGCTTGCGGTCTGGCGTCCCTTTGCACGCGCAGCCTGTACGCGATCGTATGCGTTCATACCTCGCCTTCCTCCCCGGCAGCGTGCAGCCGCAATAGCTTTTCAAGCGTCTTTGACATATCGCGGCGGTCGCATATCATATCGACAAAGCCCTTTTCAAGTTGGAACTCGGCGCGCTGGAATCCGGCGGGCAGTTTTTGACGAATCGTCTGCTCTATTACGCGCGGTCCGGCAAAGCCTATAAGCGCGTTGGGCTCGGCGATAATTATGTCGCCCTCCATTGCAAAGGATGCATCCACGCCACCCGTCGTCGGGTCGGTCAGTACCGCAATGTATAGTAGCCCCGCGTCCGAATGGCGGCATATCGCGGCAGTGGTCTTAGCCATCTGCATGAGCGAGAGTATGCCCTCCTGCATGCGCGCGCCGCCCGATACAGTAAAGCCGATTACCGGGAGCTTGCGCACGGTCGCCTCTTCAAACAGGCGGGTTATCTTTTCGCCGGTCGCCGTGCCCATGGAGCCCATCATGAAGAAGGGGTCCATAGAGAACACGCCGCAGGGCATGCCGCCCATGCGCGCAAAGCCGGTGATTACGCTTTCGGTCTCGTTGGATGCCGCACGCGCCTTTTCTATCTTTTGATCATATTCGGGAAAAGACAGGGGATTTCCTGCCTGCAAGCCCGAATCGATTTCTTCAAAGGAGTCCTTATCGAACAAGAGCGCAATGCGTTTGCGCGCGCCAATGCGCATATGTGCGCCGCAGTAGCGGCATACGAACACGTCGCCGACCAGCTGGTCATCGGCCAGCAGCCGCTTGCAGCCGGTGCATGCAAAGCTTTCGGATACATCGCTTTGTCCGGCATCCTCCAGCGCGTTGCGCGGTCTGCGAAACAGATTCTTGGGCAGCATATGTGTCACTTCCTTACAGCTTCAGGCTTTCGATAAACGATGTGGTGTACGTGCCGTCGATAAACTGCTTTTCGTTTATCAGATCGGACTGTAGGGACCCGGTGTGCTCCACGCCCTCTATAACCATCTCGCACAGCGCGGCCTGCATCTTGCGCAGTGCCTCGGCACGCGTGGCGGCATAGACTATGAGCTTGCCTATCATGGAGTCATAATAGGGCGGTATGCGGTAGCCCTGATACAGTGCCGTGTCAAAGCGCACCCACGGTCCGCCCGGTACGTGAAGCAGCGTAATCTGCCCGCAGCAGGGCGCGAAATTGCGCAGCGGGTCTTCGGCGTTTATGCGGCACTCGATTGCGTGACCGGTGAGCTTTATGTCGCTCTGAGTAAAGGGCAGCTTGGCACCCGCGGCGGCGCGTATCTGCCACTTGACCAGATCCACACCGGCGACCATCTCGGTAATCGGGTGCTCGACCTGCAGACGCGTATTCATTTCCATAAAGTAAAAGTCGTTATTGGGCGTCACCAGGAACTCAACCGTACCCACGCCTTCGTAGTTTACCGCACGCGCGGCGCGTGTTGCGGCGTCTATCATGCGCGCGCGGGTTTCATCGTTAATCGACGGCGCCGGGCTTTCCTCTATCATCTTCTGATGGCGGCGCTGCATGGAGCAGTCGCGGTCGCCCAGGCAGACCACGCCGCCGTGCATATCGCATAGCAATTGCATCTCTATGTGCTTGACATTCGTCAAGTACTTTTCCATATACACGCCGTCATCGCCGAACGCACTGCGCGCCTCGGCACGCGCTTCGTTGAATGCGTGCTCTATATCGTCCATGCTTTCGACCAGACGTATACCGCGCCCGCCGCCTCCCGAGCGCGCCTTTATGAGCAGTGGTAGACCTATCTTCTGAGCCTCTACCTTTGCTTCATCCAGACTTTGCACCATGTCGCAGCCCGGCACTACCGGCACGCCCGCCTCTATCATGGTGCGGCGCGCGGCATCCTTATCGCCCATGCGCGATATTATCTCGGCATCGGGACCTATAAACTTAATGCCGTTATCCCGGCAGCGCTTTGCAAACTCGGCGTTTTCGCTGAGCAAGCCGTAGCCCGGATGTATGGCCTTTGCGCCGGTGAGCAATGCCGCCGACAGTATGGCGTCCATATTGAGATAGCTTAAGCCGACCGGAGCGGGACCTATGCATATGCTTTCATCGGCCAGCGATACGTGCAGCGCGTCGCGATCCGCCTCGGAAAACACAGCCACGGTAGATACGCCCATCTCTTTGCATGCGCGTATCACGCGTACGGCAATTTCGCCGCGGTTGGCAATCAATATCTTTGGAAACAATTTGAGCCTCCTGGCGCTTTTTGCGCGCGGTATATTCTCGTCAGGTCACCACAAACTGGAATTCACCGCTTGAGCACAGTTCACCGTTTACCCGCGCCTCGCCGGTGCATACGTATAGGTTAGCCATCTTGCGCTTTAGGCGTATTTCGGTTTCAAGCGTATCGCCCGGGCGCACTGTGCGGCGAAAGCGCACCTTGTCAATGCCCGCGTAGAGCGGAGTATGTCCGGTTATCTCGCTTGCCAGCAGCACACACGCGGTCTGCGCGATTATCTCGCACTGTATAACGCCGGGCATAATCGGATTGCCCGGGAAGTGACCGCGCAGGAAGAACTCGTCGCCGCGCACGGTGTACTTGCCATGCGCCGCGCCGTCATCGCCCAGGTACGCCTCATCGAGCAGGAGCATATCGTCGCGGTGCGGGAGTATCTGCATTATTTCGTCCTTATTCACGAAAAGCCCTCCCGTCAATACAGCTTAAACAGCGTCTGACCGTATTCGACCACACTGCCGTTCTGTACGCATATGTCGACTATCTCGCCGTCCTGCGACGCGGTAATTTCGTTCATCAGTTTCATAGCCTCGACCACGCACAGCACATCGCCCTTTTTGACATGATCGCCCACCTTGACATAGGGCGACGATTCGGGCGAAGGCGCCGCGTAGAACACGCCCACGAGCGGGCTCTTTATCTCGACCACGTCGTTAAAGTCCACGCCGCGATCGTCCTTTTGCGCGGATTGAACCGGCGCAGCCGGCGCGGCAGCGGGGACGGCTGCGGGCACTGCCACCGGCTGAGCGTTTTCACGCTTAAGCACCAGGTGGGTGCCGCACTCCTCTATCTCAATCGCGCTTAGGCTGTTTTCGCTCATTATGGCGGCCAGCGCGCGTATATCTTCTATTTTCATTGGTACCTCCTCAGTGCCACGACGGCGTTATGTCCGCCAAAGCCCAGGGACGTGGATATCGTCATGTCGATTGCGCATTTGCGCGCGGTATTGGGCGTGTAGTCCAAATCGCAATCCGGGTCGGGTTCGTTTAGGTTAATCGTGGGCGGTACAATAGAGTCGCGCATTGCCAGCACGCATGCGATAAGCTCGACCGCGCCGGTCGCGCCCAGCATATGGCCGTGCATGGACTTGGTTGAAGATATAGCGGCCTTGCGCGCCGCTTCTTCGCCCAGTGCGGACTTGATGGCCAATGTTTCGGTACGGTCGTTTAGCTGAGTGCCCGTGCCGTGCGCGTTTATGTACAATTGACCATGTATGCCGCCCGACTGCTCGACAGCCTGAACGATTGCGCGCGCCGCGCCGCGTCCCTCGGGATCGGGTGCGGTTATGTGATGCGCATCGCAGGTATTGCCGTAGCCGGTGACTTCGGCGAGTATCTCGGCGCCGCGCGCCTTGGCATGCTCAAGCTCCTCCAGCACCAGTATACCCGCGCCTTCGCCCATAGTAAAGCCCGCGCGCCGCTTATCAAACGGCAGCGAGGCAACGCCTGGGTCATCGGTTTCGCACAGTGCCTTGCAGTTGCAAAAGCCCGCCACGCCCAGCGGCTCAATGGCAGCCTCTGCGCCGCCCGCGATTATCGCGGTCGCGTAGCCGTCCTTAATCGCGCGGTAAGCCTCGCCCACGGTGTTTGTGGATGTGGCGCATGCGGTTACCACCGGCAGTGTCTGTCCCTGCGCATTGAACTTGATGGCGATATTGCCCGCGGCTATGTTGGATATCATCATGGGTATGTACAGCGGAGATATGCGCGAAGGTCCGCGCTTAAGCAGCTTTTCCGCCTCGGTAAACGATGTGTGGAAGCCGCCTATACCACTGCCCACGTATACGCCCAGCTCGGTCGGGTCGATATTGCCTATTATGCCCGACTGCTCGACCGCCTGCCACGCGGCGGCCATTGCGTACTGGCTGTATATGTCCATGCGGCGTCCATCGCCGCGCTCCATGCCGTAATCGGTTATGTCAAAGTCCTTGACCTCGGCGGCAACCTTGCACTTGTACTCGCTCGCATCGAACTTGGTTATGGGACCTATGCCGCATTTGCCCGAAAACAGGCTGTCGCGGAACGTGCTTATATTGTTGCCGATTGGGGATATAACGCCCATGCCGGTTATAACTACACGCATATATTTCACCTCACATATACAATCCGCCGTTTACGCTAAGCACCGTGCCGGTTATGTACGCGGCACGATCGCCGCTTAGGAAGCACACCGCCTCGGCTATTTCCTCGGGCTCTGCCATGCGTCCCAGCGGTACGGCGCTTACGCCCGCCTTGAGCGCGTCCTCGCTCATCGCGGCGGTCATCTCGGTGCGCACAAAGCCCGGCGCAACGGCGTTGACCGTTATGCCGCGCCCGGCAAGCTCCCTTGCCAGCGTCTTGGTAAGACCTATCATGCCCGCCTTGGCGGATGAATAGTTGCTCTGTCCCGCATTGCCCATTTGCCCTGCGACAGAGGCGATGTTGACTATGTGCCCCTTGCGGCGGCGTACAAAGTCGCTCATGACCGCCTGAGTCACCAAGAAAGCACCGGTCAGATTCACGTCCAGCACGCGGCGGAAGTCGCTCTCCTTCATGCGAAGGGATATGCCATCGCGCGTTATGCCGGCGTTGTTTATAAGTATGTCGATGGGACCCAAGGCAGCGCGCACTTCCTTTACGGCGGCGGTAACCTGTGCGGAGTCGGATACATCGCACTTGACGCAGTATGCCCTGACGCCCTTTGCCTCGATCTCGGCGCAGGTCTCGTGAGCCGCGGCTTCGTTGCCCGCGTAGAGTATCGCAATGTCCGCGCCCGCCTCGGCAAGTCGCAGCGCGATTGCGCGCCCTATGCCGCGCGAGCCGCCCGTTACGAGAGCTATGCGCCCGCTCAGACTTTCGCTCAGCATATGCTTACCCCCTTGATAAGGCTGCGTAGTGCCTCAAGACCCGCCGCGTCGCCCACGGCGGCGGTTGTCGCCTCGGGACGAATCTTCTTGATAAGTCCGCACAGCGTCTTGCCCGCGCCCACCTCGATGAACGTGCGCGCGCCGGCATCGTACATGTTGTCGACAGTCTTATTCCACAAAACGGGAGAAGCGATCTGCGCGCCCAGTGTGTCGGCTTCCGCGCCGATTTCATACGGCTGCGCGGTGCGGTTGGCGTAAAGCGGCACAAAGGGCTCGTTAAATGTAACGCCGTCCAACTCGCGGCGCATGCTCTGCGCGGCATCGGCCATGAAGGGCGAATGGAACGCGCCGGATACCGCCAGCTTCATCGCGCGCCCGCCCGCCGCCTTGACTGCGTCTAAGAGAGCCTGTTCGGACTCGGACGCACATGCGACAACGGTCTGCGCGGGAGAGTTAAAGTTGACCGGATATGCGCGGTCAATGCCCGCGCAAATGCCCTTTACATCATCGCCGGATAGCTTTAGCACGGCGTACATGAGTCCGGGATTCTTTTCGGCACACGCCTGCATGTATTCGGCGCGCTTTATGACCAGCTTAAACGCCGTGTCAAAGTCCAGCATACCGCAAAACGCGGTCGCCGCGACCTCGCCCAAAGAGAAGCCCGCGCACATATCGGGTGTCGCGCCCGCCTCCATGGCAAGGCGCGCACACGCATAGTCCATCGCAAACAGGCAGGGTTGAGTGTTTATCGTAGTGGACAGCTCTTTTTTGTCGCCCTCAAAGCACATCTGTATAGTGCCGGGGCGAATGCGCTCGGCCGCGTCGAATACGGCGCGCGCGGTGGGAAAGCCATCGTACAAATCGCGTCCCATGCCCGGGTACTGAGCACCCTGACCGGCGAACACGAATGCTATTTTGTCCATTCGGGGGCACCTCGCAATAGTTTTTCCGCGCCGGAGATTACATCGTCGATTATGGCGGCGGCGGGCTCAATGCGCTTGACCAGACCGGCTATCTGGCCGCACAGGAAGCTGCCCTGCTTTTCGTCACCCTCTACGGCAGCGCGGCGCAGTGCGCCCACGCCGAACTGTTCGACCTCTTCGTTGGTCTTTGTGGCGTCGTATTCCAGACGCGCGAACTCGTTAGTGAAGGGGTTTTTGAGCGCGCGCACAGGGTGACCCAAGCGGCGACCGGTAACTATGGTATCTATGTCGCGCGCGGCGAGCACCTTGTTTTTGTAATTCATATGCACGGTGCATTCCTCGGCGCACAGAAAGCGCGTGCCCATCTGTATGCCCTCGGCACCCAGCATGAGTGCCGCGGCTAAACCGCGCCCATCGGCTATACCGCCCGCGGCGAGCACGGGTATGCTGACCGCGTCGACCACCTGCGGCACGAGCGATATGGTTGCCATTTCGCCAATGTGACCGCCGGATTCGCCGCCCTCGGCTATTACCGCGGTCGCGCCGAAGCGCTCTACGCGGCGTGCAATGGCTACCGACGGCACAACGGGTACTACCTTTATGCCCGCGGGCACCCATTCCTTCATGTACTTGTCGGGCATGCCCGCGCCGGTCGTAACCACCGGCACATGCTCCTCAAGCACAACCTGCGCGACCTCGCTCACGTGCGGGCTCATCAGCATTACGTTAACGCCGAAGGGCTTGTCGGTCAGTTCGCGGCACGCGCGAATCTCATTGCGCAGGTATTCGCCCGGTGCGTTCATGGCGCTTATTATGCCCAAGCCGCCCGCATTGGATACCGCCGCGGCCAGATTGTGCTCGCTTATCCACGCCATACCGCCCTGAAATATAGGCTTTTCTATGCCTATTGCCTCGGTAACACGCGTCTTCATTTACTTAGCCTCGTCAATGAGCTTGACAATGTCGGATACCTTCTTAAGAGAAGCGTCCAGCTCGATGGTCACGCCGAAATCGTCCTCCAGCTTCATGGCCAGCTCAGCCATGTCCAGCGAGTCCAGACCCAGATCGGCAAAAGCGCTGTCTTCCTTAACCTCAGATACGTCGATTCCCTTGTAATCCGCTACTATTGCTGCTACCTTATCAAAAGTCATGGCCAGTTACCTCCGCTTATTCTTATTTTTTATATTGTCAGCCGCACCCGCGGCGGGGTTACTTAATTGTCTTTAGTCCAGCGTATAAGCGCCGCGCCGGTCACAAAGCCCGCGCCGAACGCGCTTAGGGCGAATATGTCGCCGGGCTGCAGTCTGCCCGTACGGTTCATTTCGTCAAGCAGTATCGCGCAGGACGCGCTTGACGTATTGCCCGTGCGCTCTATGCAATGCGGCATGCGCTCGCGCTCAACCTTAAGGCGCGTGCGAATGGCCTCGATAATGCGCAGGTTAGCCTGATGCAGTATGTACAGCTTTACATCGTCGGGCTTAAGGTTGCATTCGCTCAGCAGCACGTTTATGTCTTCGTAGGAATACGACACTGCCGCCTTATACACATCCTGACCGCGCATCTTTAAGAAGCATGCCGAATCGGCATCGCGCGCAAAGGGGCTATTGCCGCGGCTCGCGCGCGAATAGAGAACATCCACATTGCCGCGCGTGGTAAGGCGCGTCTTTATAAGACCATCGCCCTCGCCCACCACTGCCGCGCCCGCACCGTCGCCGAACAGCACGCAGCTAGACCTATCGTGCCAGTCGGTTATGCGGCTTATCGCCTCGGCGCAGAACACAAGTACCTTTTTCGCGCGTCCCGCCTTGATATAGCAATCCGCCATGTCCAAGGCGTACACGAAGCCCGCGCACGCGGCGTTTATGTCGATGCAGGGGCAAGTGGCCTTTATATGCTCCTGCACGGCGCAGCTCAGACCCGGCGATATCCATTCGCCCTGCACGGTTGAGCATAGTATCAGATCCAGCTCTTCCGCCTTTACGCCGGCGTTTTCAAGCGCGTTGTCGCATGCCTTGCACGCCAGATCGAACAGGGTGTCATCGCTGAGCACTCGCCTTTCGCGAATGCCGGTGCGCGTGGATATCCACTCATCGCTGGTATCCACCAACTGCGCCATGTCATCGTTTGTTACAACCAATTTGGGCAGTGCGCTGCCCGTGCCAAGTATCTTCAAACCGACCGCACCTCCTTGCCGCCCTGCGATGCGCTGCCGATGTCACCGGCGGATGTAGCGCCCTTGTCATCGGACTTATGCGTAAGATCGTCGGCCTTGCTTTGAAAGAACTCGTTGAGCACCATGAGACCGTCTATCAGTGCCGCCCTGTCGCTTTCGGGCATTGCGTTGGCAACCGCGTGCACCATCTGACGATGGAAGTACCTATGCGATATGTCTGCGCGCTTGCCCAGCTCGGTCAGATGAACGTATATGCGCCGTCCATCGTCCTCGCCGCGCGTCTTGCAGACATAGCCCTTATGCTCCAGCTTCTTGACCGCAACTGTCACGGAAGGATTGGATATGCCCTGCATTTGCGCAATCTCGCTTATCGTGCGTCCCTGCGCGCGCAGGTGGGGCTCGCGGTCGCTTGAACCTATGGCCTCGATTATGTGCATCTCGCGAATGGACAGGCTCTCATTGCTCAGGTCGGAAAGCATGGTCTCTTCGATCACATGTATTGCATTGTATGTCGTCACAAGCAGCTCGTTTAGCTGAGAACAGAACTTCTGATCCATGCACAGTGCATCCTTCCTTGATTAATTAGACAAACTAATTATATTGCTTTGCCCCGCGCATGTCAAGTAGCGCGAATTGTGCTATCGTTAAGTTTGGCGGGAGAGAATAAGGCGGAAGGAGAAATGAGGAGTTAGGGATTAGGAGTTGAGTCAGTTTTCGCGAATGCGCAATTAGCAATTTGCAATTTACAATTGACGGAGTTTATAAACGGCGCATAGGATAAGCGGCGGTTGATTTATAAAAACGCGCTGCCGAATTTTTCGATTCGGCAGCGCGTTTTGGGATTTACGATGTTTGAGATAGTTTTACAGCTTCAGCTCGCGCTCTACGGCTTCTCTTATCAGGCGCGCGTTGCCCCGTCCGGACATGCGCTTCATGCTTAGACCCACCAGCGCGTTTATCGCGCTTACTTTGCCCGAGCGTACGCGCTCGACCAGCTCTTGGTTTTCGCTTATTACATCGCGCACGGCTTTTTCGATTGCCTCGATATCGCTTATCTGGCTCATCGCGTGCGCGGCGACGTAGGCATCTATATCTATATCGCCCTTCATGCACTCGATGGTTATATCGCGCGCGGCGGCGTGGCTTATCTTGCCCGTGTCCAGCAAGCGGCATATGCGGCTGAGTTTTTCGCCGTCCAGTTTGTCATAGCTTAGACCGTCCTGCTGTACCTCGGCATATGCATCGGCCAGCAGTACCGCGGCGGTGCGCGGCTTTGTTTCGCCGGAAAGCATGGGCAGGGCGCGCTCAAACGCGTCCGCCATATCACGCCGCGCCACTACCCTATCGGCCTCCTGCGCGGTCAATGCGTAGTTCTTGACGTACTGTTCGGCGCGCTCATCGGGCAGGCGCGGTATGGAATCGCGCAGCGCCATGAGCTGATCGGCGCTTATATGTATGGGCGGCAGGTCGGGGTCCGGGAAGTAGCGGTAATCGCTGTCGTTCTCTTTAGAGCGCATGGAATACGTCTTGCCGCTCTGCGCATCGAAGCGGCGCGTTTCCTGCACGACCTGCGTGCCGGATTCGACCGCGGCGACCTGCCTATGATACTCGACATCTATCGCGCGCACGACAGACGTGAAGGAGTTAAGGTTCTTCATCTCGGTGCGCGTGCCGTAGGGTTCATCCGGCTTATGTATGGACAGGTTTACGTCGCAGCGCATTTGACCCTTTTCCATAGCTGCCTCGCTCGCGCCCACGTAAAGCGCCATCGCGCGCAGCTTTTGAAGCAGCGCCACCGCCTCGGCGGATGAGCGTATGTCGGGCTCGGTGACTATCTCGATGAGCGGCACGCCGCAACGGTTGAAGTCGACCAGAGTGCCTTTGCCCTCGACATGAATCAGCTTACCCGCGTCCTCTTCTATATGTATGCGGTTTAGGCGTATGCGCTTTTTTTCGCCGTCGGCGACTATATCCACATATCCGCCCTTGCACAAGGGCATATCGTATTGCGAAATCTGATATGCCTTGGGCAGGTCGGGATAGAAGTAGTTCTTTCTGTCCTGCTTGCTTAAGGGCGCAATCTCGCAGTGCGCCGCCATGCCGAAGCGCGCCGCCTTTTTGACGACCTCGCGGTTGAGCACGGGCAATGTGCCGGGCAGACCGCAGCACACCGGGCAGCACTGCGTGTTGGGCGCCGCGCCGAATGTCGTGGGGCAGGAGCAGAATATCTTTGACTGCGTGTTCAGCTCCATATGTATTTCCAGACCGATTACCGCCTCGTATGAAGTTGCCATTACCTGTCGCCTCCCTGCGCGGTGCGCGATTCTATCTCATCGTATGTGCCGACCGCCTTTTCAAGCGCGAGTCCGGCGCGGTATATCTTCTGTTCGGAGAAGTGCGGGCCTATAAGCTGTATGCCTATGGGCAAGCCCTCATCGGATATTGCGCACGGCATGCTCAGTGCCGGCAGTCCCGCGATGTTGACCGGCACGGTGTATATATCGCCCATGTACATTTCAAGCGAGGAGCTCTTTTCGCCCGCCTTATACGCGGTCGTGGGCGCGACGGGCGAGAGTATCAGGTCGAACTTACCAAACACTTCGTCATACGCGCGCGATATCAGCGTGCGCACCTGCAATGCCTTTTTGTAATACGCGTCGTAATAGCCGCTGGACAGTGCGAAGGAACCCAGCATAATGCGGCGTTTGACCTCGGCGCCGAAGCCCTCGGTGCGGCTGCGCGTGTACAATTCGTCCAGTGTCTCAAAGTCCTTTGCGCGGTAGCCGTACTTGACGCCGTCAAAGCGCGACAGGTTGCTGGACGCCTCGGCGGACGATATGACGTAGTACGCGGGCAGCGCGTACTTGAGTATGGGCATTGAGACCTCTTCGATTTGTGCGCCCTGCGCGCGCAGCGCGTCCGCCGCACGCATGACGCCCGCGCGCACCTGAGGCGATATGCCCTCTTGCAGGAACTCGGTGGGCAGTGCGACCTTCATGCCGTGTACGCCGCCCTCTATACCGCGCGTATAGTCGGGGTACTCGTGCGGAATGCTTGTGGCATCGTGCTTATCATGCCCCACTATCGACGAAAGTACAATCGCGTTGGACTCGACATCCGCCGTGAACGGACCTATCTGATCCAACGAAGACGCGAACGCGATGAGTCCGTAGCGCGATACCGCGCCGTACGTGGGCTTCATGCCCACCACACCGCAGAACGCCGCGGGCTGACGAATGGAGCCGCCTGTATCTGAGCCCAGAGTGTACGCCGCCTCGCGCGCGGCGATTGCTGCCGCCGAGCCGCCTGATGAGCCGCCGGGCACTCTATCAAGGCTGCGCGGGTTATGCACGGGCTTCATGGCGGAGTTTTCGGTGGATGAGCCCATCGCGAATTCGTCCATGTTGAGCTTGCCCAGCATGGGCGAAAGCTGCGCCTTGAGCAGTTCGATTACATGCGCATCGTACGGCGGCACATAATCTTTAAGCATGCGCGAGGCGCATGTAGTGCGCACGCCGCAGGTCACGATGTTGTCCTTTATCGCGCAGGGTATGCCGGCAAGCGGCGGCAAGCTTTCGCCTGCGGTAATTGCCTTATCGGCAAGGTCGGAAGTCTCAAGCGCAATGTCATCCGTGCGCGTAAGAAACGCGCCTATCTTTTCATCTTCCGCATCGATTGCGTCTATATATGAGCGCGTCAGCTCGCGCGATGAAACCTCGTGCGTGCGCAGCATGCGCGCCATTTCGCTTATCTTCATTGTTGTTGCCATATTCACTGCCTCCTTACGCGAATGTGCGCGGCACAACCGGCATACCTTCGTACTGTTCGGGCGCGGACTTTTCTATCATCTCGTGCGCGGACGGATACTTTATCGCGACATCGTCGCGCATTACGCTATCCAGCGCGACCGCGTGCGCCATGACAGGCACGCCTGTGGTATCCAGCTCGCTCAGTTCGCCCGCGAAGTCCACTATCGCGCGCATGTCATTTACCATGGATGCGCGGTCGTTTTCGGGTATGTCAAGGCGGCTCAGGCGCGCCACCAGATCGATGTCTATGTCCTGCTGCTTGCGCGCGGGCTTACCGCCCTTCCACGGCGCGTACAATGCGCTCGTGTCGGCTGCTTTTTCTCCCGCGGCGGGCGAAACCGCCTTATCGAGCAGACCCAGTGCCTTAAGCTGCTCATCATCCACGGGCGTGGGCGCATCGGTCATCGGGCAGGACGCATCGCGTACCTTGGGGAATGCGACCACATCGCGCAGCGAGGGCAGGTCAAGCATCTGCATGACCAGCCTATCCAGACCGAACGCGAAACCGCCGTGCGGCGGCGTGCCGTATGAGAAGGCGTGTACCATGAATCCGAAGCGCTTTTCGATTTCTTCGGGGCTGAAGCCCAGCGCGCGGAACATGCGCGACTGTATTTCGCTATCGTGTATACGTATTGAGCCGCTGCCCAGCTCGATGCCGTTGAGTACCACGTCGTACGCCAGGGCGCGCACGCGTGCCGGATCGCTCTCGAGGTACTGTAAATCCTCCGGGTTGGGCATTGTGAAGGGGTGATGCATTGCAACGAAGCGCTTTTCTTCTTCGCTGTATTCAAACTGCGGGAAGTCGGTCACGAACATGAGCTTAAACTCGCCTGTATCGCGTATGCCCAGCATGTCGCCCAGATGCAATCTCAACACGCCCAGCGTGCGGCGCACCGCCGCCAAAGTATCCGCGCAGAACAGTATGAAGTCGCCCGGATGCGCGCCCACGCGCTCAAGCAACGCGTCCATGTCCTCGCGCGAAAAGTACTTTGTCAATACCGAATACAGTTCGCCATCCGGACGCCATGCAATCCACGCCATGCCCTTTGCGCCCGAACGCATGGCAGTATCGGTCAGTTCCTCAATTTCGGTGCGGGTAAAGTCGCTCTTGCCGGGCACGCATATGGCGCGCACGACGCCTTTGGACGCGGCGACGCGCTTGAATACCGAAAAGCCGCAGCGCGCCGCAATATCGGTCAAGTCGATTATCTTTAGGCCAAAGCGCAGATCGGGCTTATCGCTGCCGTACGAGTCCATGCACTCGGTCCACGTAAGGCGCGGGAGTTTATCTTTAAACTCGACATTCAGCGCGCGCTTAAACAGGTACTTAAACAGCTTTTCAAGATGCTCGAGCACGTCTTCCTGCTCGACAAAGCTCATCTCCATATCCACCTGAGTGAACTCGGGCTGACGGTCGGCGCGCAGATCCTCATCGCGGAAGCAGCGCGCGACCTGGAAGTAGCGGTCTATGCCGCCCACCATAAGCAGCTGCTTATATATCTGCGGCGACTGCGGCAGTGCGTAGTAGCTGCCCGGATGCACGCGGCTGGGCACGAGGTAATCGCGCGCGCCCTCGGGAGTGGACTTGCACAGCATGGGCGTTTCGACCTGTATGAAGCCTTCGCCCTTTAGGAATTCCTCGGCATAGCTCACCAGGTCGCTGCGGAACTTGAGCGTGCGGTACATCTCCTGGCGGCGCAAGTCCAGATAGCGGTACTTGAGCCTGAGCTCCTCGCGCACGCTGTCATCGCTTATCTGATACGGAAGCGGCGATGCGGCGCTGAGCAGGTGTATGCCTTGGGCGCGCAACTCAACCGTGCCGGTGGGCAGGCGCGGGTTATATGTATCCTCGCCGCGCTCGTATATGCCGCCGCGCGCCTCAATTACCGACTGCAAAGTCAGCTGCTCGACCGTCTTAAAGTCCTCTTCGCTTAAGCGTTCGCGCGAACATACCACCTGCAGTACGCCCTGCCTGTCCTTTAGGTCAATGAACAGCACGCCGCCCATATCGCGCTTATTGAGCACCCAGCCCATGCACACTGCCTGCGCGCCTATGTCCTTTTGCCTTATATCTCCGCAATAATGCGTTCTTCTCATACTACCCGCCTCACTTTTCTGAGTGTGTTTCTAAAAGGGAAAGCTGCAAGTTCGAGTGGATTTTTCGTCATATCA
>CAYTOU010000001.1:0-51635 GCA_964439295.1 uncultured Oscillospiraceae bacterium | reverse complement strand
TAAACTACCAACCACCACCTCGAATCCATAAAAACCTAACCGACTTCCATGCCCCAAAATGATACCCAAAACCGTCTAAATAAGTGAGAAATATGTCATTGCCGCAATTATAGCATATATTTCTAGCTTTATCAACCCATATGACAAAGAATATTTGCTTATCTGCCATCGAAAAGCCGCTATCATTATACAAAAGGGGTGAGCGGTCATGGATGAGCGGTTCGTGCAGGATAGGATTACTCAGCTGCGCATACGCAAGGGCGTATCCGAATACAAGATGAGCTACGATCTGGGGCACAGCCGCGGCTACGTCCATAACATATCGTCGGGCAAGGCCACGCCGCCCATGAAGGAATTCTTTGCCATATGCGATTACTTCGACTTGACACCTCAACAGTTCTTTGACGAGGGCACTCAAAACCCCGAACTCATTCAAAAGGCGGTCGCCGGTATGAAACAGCTCAGCGAAGAGGACATGCTGATGCTGCTGGGCATTATAAACCGCCTGCTCAAATAAACGCATACAAAAAAGCGGCGCGCTCTAAACAAAGCGTGCCGCCTTTGCTATTCAATTTACCAATCGCTACTCCAGTCGGTGTCGCTTGAATCCCAACTGTCGTAGTCGCTGTCCCAATCGCCGGAATCCCAGTCGCTGTTCCAGCTGCTGTCCGACTCCTCGTAGTAGTCGCTGGTTTCAAACGAATCGATGTCGGTGTCGCTGTCGTACTCGTCGCCTACATAGTAGTCGTTATAGCCGCTACTGAGCGTGCTATCCACGCTGTCCGCGTATTCCCATTCGTCCAGCGCATAGTCGTAGTAGTACCAATCGTCGCCTTGATAATAGTAGTAATCGCCACCATAGCTGTAGTACCCGCGGTGGGGCTTGGACGCTAAGCTAAGCAGGCTTATCAGTATTATGCCCAGTACAATGAGTATGACGATAAGCGTGCTGCGGTTTAGGCAGCCGCCGCGCTTTTTCGGCGGGGGAGTGGCGGCTTTCTGCTCGGTGCTCTTTTCCTTGCGCTGCTGAACCTCGCTTTTGAGCTTCTGGTACAGTTCGTTCACCGCGTACGCCTCGTCCTTGCCGCGATAGCGTATCGCGCGCGAGCCGTCCGCCTTGTTCTTGTATACGATAAAGTCGCCGTTTTCGTCCTTATATATGCCGAATGCCTTGGGCTCGCGGAAGTCTTCGCCGATATAGAAGCGCATGCGCTCAAGCGGCATATTGTGCTTTTCGCAAAACGCCTTCAGCTCTTCCACAGTGTGCGGTATGCCTTCTGCCGCGCGCACCAGATGTGAGTTGGGCGCGCCGCAATTGGGGCATTTTTCATCGGTATCGGATATGAATCCGCCGCAGAATTCGCATTTAATCTTCATCGTGTACCTCTTTTTTAAGTCGATAACACAATCATTGTATCACGCGGCTACTTGAGCGGTCAACCGTAAATCTGCTCTTCAAATTGATGAAGATTTTTATAAGTTGACAAAAACACCGAATTAAATTAGAATAAATGCTAAGGTAAATATGACTAAAATGGAGGAGGATAGAACATGTTTAAGGTACCTTTTAATTTCGACTGGAACCGTATAGACGGCAGACCCCGTTGGTTCGCCGACGAAGAGGACATGACTCCGGTCAACCTGCCCGATGACTTTTGCCTAAATAAGCCCCGCAGTGCGACCGCCGTGGGCGGCGCGGCGACCGGCTTTATACCCGGCGGCGAGGCCACTTATCGTAAATCGTTCGTTACGCCCGACGAGTGGAAGGGCAAAAAAGTGCTGCTCTATGTGGACGGCGCTTACATGAACGCCGAGGTTACCGTAAATAACGATCAGCTGTTCCATCATCCCTACGGCTATACCGCGTTCATGGTGGATATAACCGACAAGCTGCGCCAAGGCGAAATACCCAACATGCTGCAGATTTCGACCGAGTCGTATCAGCCCAACACCCGCTGGTATAGCGGCGGCGGTCTGTTCCGCGATGTGTCCATGTACATCGGCGGCAGCGTGCGCATTGCCCCGTGGGAGCTGTTCGCGACTACGCCCGATATCACAAAGGAAAGCGCAACCGTGCATGTAGCCGCCAACGTGACCAACGACGGCGAAGCCTGCGCGGCGCAGATTAAGCTTACCCTGACCGCACCGTGCGGATGCAAGGCGGCCGAAATCGTACTGGACAAGGAACTCGCGGCTAAGGGCGACACGGCAATCGAGGCCGACCTGATAGTCAACAGCCCCAAGCTGTGGGACGTAGACGATCCCAAGCTGTATTTGCTCAAGGCCGAAACAATTGTCGGCGGCGAAACCACCGATGTATATGAAACCAACATCGGCATACGCAAGATCGAAATCGATTTCGATAACGGCATGCGCCTAAACGGCAAGCCCATAAAGCTGCGCGGCGGCTGCATACATCACGACAATACACTATTGGGT
Organism: uncultured Oscillospiraceae bacterium; assembly: GCA_964439295.1. Classification (GTDB taxonomy): domain Bacteria; phylum Bacillota; class Clostridia; order Christensenellales; family Aristaeellaceae; genus Fimadaptatus. The sequence goes on along the minus strand of CAYTOU010000001.1, from coordinate 49,196 downwards.
TCGTGCGCATATCCGCGCGCCGAGGAGCGCAAGATAGAGATACTCAAGGAAGCGGGCTACAACGCCATTCGCTGCGCGCATAATCCGCCTTCTACCGCCATGCTGGACGTGTGCGACCGACTGGGCATGCTTGTGCTGGATGAGTCGTTCGACATGTGGAACATGGGCAAGAACACTCTGGACTACCATCTGTACTTCAAGGATTGGTGGCAGTTCGATACCGCCAGCATGGTAAAGCGCGACCGCAACCATCCGTCGGTATACTGCTGGTCGATAGGTAACGAGATACCCGAGATAACCGGTAAGTCCGATGGCGTATACTGGGCACATGTTCAGGCGGACTTCGTGCGCTCGCTGGATCCCACGCGTCCTATCACTTCCGCAATACACGGCGGCGTTGATATGCCCGTCGAGGCTATGACCGGCAAGCCGCGCCCGCGCATGGATCGCAAGAAGATGATGGAGGAAGGCTTGCTCATGCAGCCCCGCATCGTAAACGGTCACGACCTGTGGGCGGAGCAGACCGCCGGTGCCGCCGATGCGCTGGACATAGTGGGTTACAACTACATGTGGGATAGGTACGAGGGCGACCGCATAACCTTCCCCAAGCGCATTATACAGGCGACCGAAACGCATTCCTACACCACATACGACTACTGGAAGGCAGTTGAAGCCAACAGCAACGTTATAGGCGACTTCATATGGACCGCGTACGACAACCTGGGCGAGGCGGGCGCAGGTCGCGTAATATGGGATCTCAATGAGCCGCTGGACGGACTGATGGGTCAGTATCCGTGGCTGAGCTGCTATCAGGGCGATATGGACCTGGATGGCAATCGCCGCCCGCAGAGTTACTACCGCAAGATACTCTGGGGTCTGGATGACGGCATACATCTGTTCACGACCGATCCCGAGCATACAGGCGTCAAGTACTACGGCATGGGCTGGCATTGGGCCGATGTAAAGCAGAACTGGACGTTCGACGCGCGCTACATAGGCGAGCCCGTACAGCTGGAGGCATATGCCGACTGCGACAGCGTTGACTTCTACGTAAACGGCGTAAAGAAGGCAAGCGCGGCTGTGGAAAAGCTCAAGGCGTTCGCGACAGTCAACTACGAGCCCGGCACGGTTGAAGCCGTTGCGATTAAGGGCGGCGTAGAGGTTGCGCGCACGGCTCTAAAGACCGCGGGCAAGGTAGAGCGCATAGAGCTCATCGCCGACAGACCCATCATCAACGCCGACGGCATGGATCTGTGCTTTGTAAAGGCAAGACTGGTCGACGCCGATGGTCTGACCGTCGCCAATGCGCCAATCGAGCTGAACGCATCCGTATCGGGCGCGGGCACGCTGGCGGGCTTCGGCTCGGGCAATCCCTGCACCACCGAAAACTACGGCACGGGCAGGAGAAAGACGTTTGACGGCTATGCGCTTATCGCCGTACGCGCAGGACGCGCCGCGGGCAATATCGAGCTGGCTGTAACCGCAAACGGACTGCCGGCAGCCATACTGAATATCGAAACCAAGTAAGCGACATAAAAATGCGCGGGGAAGGGCATAAAAAACTCTTCTCCGCGCGCTTTATTTTTTAAAGCTTTAATCGCAGCGCATGGGTATTTCCGATACGCGATTAATGCCCAAATTGTCCAGATACTTTTCCGCCGCGTGATAGTCCTCGCCGTGGCGCACATGCTCGGCCTTATGCGAATCCAGACCGATTATCGCGGTGCACTTCATCTCGGCGGCAATCTGCCAGAAGTGATCGTCGGGATAGCCCGCGCCCTTCCATGGCGAATTCTTCTGCTTCTTGTACTCGTTGCCCATCAGGTTGTACTCAAGCGGCATATGCATTTCGTTCGCCGTTTGGCATAGTTCATACGCCATATCGCGGCAAGCCGAGTCGAATACCGGATAGCCGCGCATTACCAGATCCGGATGCGCAAGGTATGCAAACATGCCGGTGCGCATAGCGGCGACAGTGCGCTGTGTATACAGTCGTATATGCTCGGGTTCGGTCGATGCGCCGAAGTAGAAGCCGCCGTTGTCGGTCAGGTTATGGTGGCTGCCCAGTATCAGATACTGTATGTGCTTTTGCTCGGTCGTCTTTTCCAGCCAATCCAGATACGCCGGATAGTACTCGCATTCCAGTCCCACGCGTATGTCGATTTTGCCGCTATACTTTTCCTTAAGCCCGCGTATGGATGCAATGTACTCGTCCAGTTGCGCGACATCCATGCGCACGCCGCTTACAAAGCCGTCCTCGTACGGCCACGGCGTGTGGTCGGCAAAGCCCAGGCAATCGTATCCGGCCTCGATTGCCGCCAGTACGTACTCTTCATCGGTATTGATCGCGTGCTTGCATCGCGCCGTATGGGTATGGTAGTTAGCCATTTTCATATGTCAAAAACGCTTCCCTTCGTTTCGCATTTGCCTACATCAAAAAAGGACTGCCTTTTCATAAGACAGCCCTCTAAAAGAAATCAAATTGTATCGTCGGTGGGATCCTCGGGCACATCGTGCGCCATGGGCACATCGGTGGGGGAGGCGGGCTTATCGCTTTCGGGACGCGGCGCGCGAACCTTCTGCGGCTTATCGGCCTTGGGTGCGCGGTTGTCGCGGCGTTCGCCCTGCTTCTGATCGCGGCGCTCCGGGCGCGGTCCGCGCTTTGCGGGACGCGCATTGGCATCGCCACTTGCATTGGCGGCATCGCCTTTTAGCGTTATTACCACGCGGCGGTTAGGCTCATCGCCCTCGGAATGAGTTTGAACATACGGATGATCCTGCAGCGTTGCGTGAAGCACGCGGCGCTCGTAGGGGTTCATGGGCTCAAGCACTACCTTGCGTCCGCTCTTGACGGCGCGCTCGGCCATGCGCATTGCGAGCTTGTTCAGCGACTCTTCGCGCTTGGCGCGATAATGCTCGGTGTCCAGCGATACGCGTATGTACTCGTCGCGATTGCGGTTGACCTCGAGTGAAGTCAGGTACTGCAGTGCGTCCAGCGTGTCGCCGCGGCGTCCAATCAGTATGCCCAACGTGTCGCCCATCATGCTTATCGACATGCTGCCTTCACCCTCGGCGACATATATCTTGACCGGCACGCCCATAAGGCGGGTCAGTTTGTCAAGGTATTCATACGCCGCGCGTCCGGCATCGCTTAGCGTCGCGGGATCCTGATCGGGCAGGGGACCGGACGGTATCGTGGGACGGACGACCTCTGTGCGCGGCTGCTGCGGGCGCGCCGGGCGCTGGGGCTTGGGCTGTGCGGGCTTGCTTTGCGCATCGGCGGGCTTATTAGCCTGGGGCTGCGCGGGTTTGCTTTGCGACTGAGCGGGCTTATTTGCCGGAGCCGGTTTAGCCTGCGGCTGAGCGGGCTTGTTTGCCTGGTTGGGCTTTACCTGCGGCTGAGCGGGCTTATTTACCTGAGCCGGTTTAGCTTGCACCTGAGCAGGTTTATTTGCCTGAGCCTGCGGTTGCACCTGCGCGGGCTTTGGCTGAGGCTGGGGTTTTGCTTGCGCTTGCACTTGCACGGGCTTAGGCTGCGGCTGAGTCGGCTTTGCCTGCGGCTGTGCGGGCTTAGGCTGCGCCTGAACCGGTTTAGCCTGCGGCTTGGGCTGACGCGGCTTATCCGCAATGGTGGAAACGCGCGTGGACGCACCCGGACGCAGTATCTGAGAAATATCTATCTCATCTTCACGGTCGCGCTCGGTAATGCGAACCTTTGCGGGTTTGGCTCCGAACAGTCCGAAGAATCCCTTGCTGCCCTCTTCAACCACGGAGATCGTCACGTCGGACAGCTCCAGACCCAGCTTTGAAAGCCCCGCCTGAACGGCTTCTTCGACTGTCTTGCCGGTACTTTCTATCGATCTCATTGAACATTCTCCTGAGCGGCCTTAGCCTTTGCTTCTTTTATATCGAAGTACTTGTTGATGAACACGCTCTGCAGAATGGCTATCACGTTGGAGGTAAGCCAGTATACGGCGAAACCTGCGCTGGACGAGCAGCAAATCCACAGCGACATCAGCGGGAAGAAGTACTTCATGAACATGCCCATCGTGTTGGGCTTGCCGGGAGTGGCATTGGTCTGCGCAGTCTCGGCGGGGTTAATCTTGGTCTGCAGGAACTGGGTCGCCGCAGCCAATACGGGCAGTATGTAATAACCGTTGGGGTTATTGAGCACCTGCAGTATTTCCCACTTGGGCAGAGTACCCGCGCGCATAAGGTTACCTATGTTCTCCACGACGGTCGCGCCGTACTTGACCATTATCGGGTTATACAGTGTGGGATTATTTACGAATTCCTTGAGCGAATCAATGAGCTCCTGGGATACGTTTGCGGTAACCTGCAGCGAGGTCAGGTCGCGGCTTATCGGAATAACCGCCGCGAACAGAGTGTCGGAGCAGAATACGTTCTTGACCCACAGCCAGCTCTGCATGACGGGTTCGCCGCCGTCTTTAAGTATCTGAAGCATGCTGACAATCTGCTCGGAGGCGATTGCCTGCATCGTCCACAACATGCCGAACAGCAGCGGGAACTGAATCAGAAGCGGGAGACACCCGCTCATGGGATTTATCTTTTCCTTGCGGTAAAGCTCGGCGGTCTTACGCTGCAGCTTTTCCTGGTCATTGGCGTATTTCTCATTGAGGGCATCCAACTTGGGCTTTAGATCGTTCATGCGCTTCATGGAGCTACGGGACTTGAAGTCCAGCGGCAAAAGAATCAAGCGGATAAACACGGTGAAAATTACGACGGCCCAGCCGTAGTTAGGCACTATCCTATAAATCGTGTCCAGCAGCGGCCGCAGTATGGATACGAGCATGTTTCTCATTTAAGCTAAACCCTCCAGTATGTGGTGCAGCGTTGACTATGTTAGGGCACAGGATCATAGCCGCCCGGATTGAACGGGTGGCAGCGCAGTATGCGGCGGATGGCGAGCCAGCCGCCCTTGAACGGACCATAGCGCCGGACAGCTTCCAGCGCGTATTGAGAGCAGGTAGGTACAAATCGACAGCAAGGCGGAAAAAGAGGCGAAATCAAGTGCCTATATATCTGTATAAGCAAAATGAATACGCCCTTTAGTATCAGACAAATCAGCCGATACAGTGCCCGAAACGGGTTAGGAATCCTGCTGCCGGCCATTTTCTACCTCCGTGAGCAGCCCCTCGCGCCGGAATACGTACTTCAGCGAACGGTGAAAAGTCTTGTAATCAGCCTGCGCGGCGGGCGCGCGGGCAATGAATACGTATTGGCCGGGGCGTATGTCATACTGCATCAGGCGAATGTTTTCGCGCATCAGGCGCCGTATGCGGTTGCGCACGACGGCACAGCCCACCTTGCGGCTTACCGATATGCCCACGCGCAGGTTTTTGCCCGGCAGGTATATCATGGTAAAGTGCGTACACCCCGACGACTTGCCGCGGCGGTATACGTACTGGAACTGCTGATTTCGATGCAGTGATGCGCGGCGTCCCATGCGGTAACGCCGCGTAATTAATGAATCAGCCCGCGTCACGGCTGAAGCGCCGGAGCGCTCAACCCCGACGGGGCCGTTCAAAGGGGCATTAATCGGCTTTTCGTTCATTTGTGATTATGCGGACAGAACCTTGCGACCACGGGCGCGGCGACGAGCCAGAACGTTGCGGCCGTCCTTAGTCTTCATGCGTGCGCGGAAACCGTGCACCTTGGAACGCTGACGGGTCTTGGGCTGGTAAGTCATCTTGTTGGCCATGGGAAAAACACTCCTTCAATGTTAATATCGGCGGCATCGGTTGGATGCTATCCTGCTGATTGATTATGCGGGCAAAAAGTCCGACAATGCAACTCCTATAGTATAAATTAACGCGCGGTATCTGTCAAGTGCGATTACTTGCGCATTTTAAACTTAAAACAGCAGATGCAGGAAGTATTGATCAATAAGTACATAAACGCCCAATATTCCTGTGTATATTGCGAAGTAGCGCATGGGGCAGCGGCGAATTATACGGAGCATAAAGTTGATCGCGATGAGTCCGGACGCGGCGGCGACTATCATCGCGATAAGCGTTGTCGTCCAGTTGATTGAGGCGGGGTCAATGCCCTCGCCGGTCAGTAGGTCCTTAAGCGACATGACCAGCGATCCTAATATCGCCGGCGCGCTCATCATAAACGAAAAGTCGGCGGCCTTTTTGCGCTTGAGTCCGGTGGATACGCCGCCCGCGATTGTCGAGCCCGAGCGCGATACGCCGGGCAGTATCGCAAACGCCTGCATTATGCCCATTACGATTGTATCACGCCAAGTCAAGCGGTCATGCGTCACCGCGCGCTTTGAAATTACATCGGACAAAACAAGCAGTACCGAAGTAATCAAAAACGAGAATCCCAAGAATTTTCCTTCAAAAGCCGAATCGAAAAAGTCGCCGAACAAAAGCGTTGCGATGACGGCGGGTATGGTCGCGACGACCAGCTCGGGCAGTAGACTCCTGATCGGGTGGCGCACCATATTCCAAAACAGCTTAAAGTACATTATCACTACGGCGACCAGCGTGCCCACGTGCAAAAGTACCTCAAGCAATAAACCCGTTGAGGGTATGCCCAGCAGCTTTTGCACCAGCAGCAGATGCCCCGATGAGCTTATCGGCAGAAACTCGCTCAGCCCCTGCGTGATGCCCATTATCACGGCTTGAAATAAGTTCAGATTCATTTATTCTCCTCCGTCAATAAGCCCAGCGGCTTGAGTCCCTTGGGAAAATGGCTTTTTACAGTGCCGCCGTGCGACTTGCCAAAACATATGGGTAGCCCCTTTAGGCACATGAGTATCCAGCCGTCGGGCAGGTCCATATCGATGCTCTCGCCGCGTATCAGGCGCAGCGCGTTTTCAAGCGTAACCTCCGCGGCACTTTGATCGGGCGCAAGCGCGCGCCCCAATGCGTACGCCGGCTCAACATGGCTGCGCCCCGCAAGGCACATCTCAAGCCCGGCGCGCATGACGCGTATGCCGTCAAGATCCGGACAACCTTCGGGCAGCATGTATAGCCTTTGCCCGTACATAATTGGCGTTCCGGCTATATCGGGCAGCGGGGTCGTACTGCGCAGGCGCTTGAGCACGCTTTCGGCTTCGCCGTTTGTGTTTTTTGTATTGCGTCCCTTTGCGCCGCGCCGCTTTACGGTCTTTTCTTCTTCAACGCCCTGCTTGCGCATGCGGCATATGAAGTGCCCTTCGCCGTCCACGCGATGCGGCCATATGCGCAGCATGCCGCCCTGCGATGCGGGAAGTCCGGGGAGCGCAAAGTCCTCGACCTCCATATCGGGGTGGCGCATTAGAAATTCGGATATAGTACATTCGTTTTCCGTGCGGTTGAATGTGCAGGTCGAATACACCATCGCGCCGCCGCACTTTAGCAATTCGTACGCGCTGTCCAGTATGCCCGCCTGACGCTCGTGACACATGCGCGGCGCGTCGGGCGACCATTGGCGCACGGCTTCTTCATCGCGCCTGAACATGCCTTCGCCCGAGCAAGGCGCGTCCACCAGTATGGCGTCGAACGTGCGTCCCCAGCGCGATGCCAGCTTGTCGGGGTATTCATTGGTAACGACGGCGTTTGAAAAGCCCTGCCGCTCCAAATTGGACGCCAGCATCTGCGCGCGCGAGGTTATCGGCTCGTTTGATATGAGCAGTCCGCGCCCGCACAGCGCCGCCGCCAGCTGCGAACTCTTGCCGCCGGGTGCCGCGCACATGTCCAGCACGCGCATGCCGGGCTGAACCGCAAGTGCCGCGCCCGCGCTCATCGCGGACGGCTCCTGCATGTAGTATAGCCCCAGCAAATGCAGAATTGACGACCCGGGCATGCAATCGCCCTCTATGCGGTACGCGCCCGCCTGCCATGGTACGGCGCTCCCCACAAACTCGCCCGCCAGCTTGAGCGCGGCGGCAAAGTCGGAGCTGCCGTCAAGCGCGAGTGCGGGTTGCGCGCAATGCTCATTAAGCCCCCTGCGCGCATTGAGCCTGAGTGCGCGCATGTGCGGCTTTTTGTACGATGCAAAGAACGCGTCCGACTCGCTGCCCAGTATCGCCTCTATTTCACGCCGGAATTCAATCGGCAAATCCTCTGCGCGCATCATGCGCGTGCGCCCGGCTCGGACATGAGCACGGTTAGGTGTCCGGATATCATGAAGCTGTTTAAAGCCGCGGGTATCAGTGCGCTTTCGCCGTTATGCATGGCAAGAATGCCGCCATCGTACTCGATTTCGCCTTCGCCCAACGCGGTTATAAGCGCAAAGCTGTTTGTCGTAATCGGCATGCGTCCCATCACATCCAGACGGTTCAGCTTAAAGAAGTCGCCGTCTATAAGCGATATGCGCTTGCCGCCAATTACATCGGATACAGTCGCCTCGACCGGGCGCGTGACTATGTCGCAACGCGTCACGTCCAGCGCCTTTTGGGTATGTATCTCGCGCGGACGTCCCCAGTCCCACATGCGGTATGTTACATCGGACGACTGCTGTATTTCGTATAGCACTATGCCGCCGCCTATAGCGTGTACCGTGCCGCTGCGTATGTATAGGCAGTCGCCCGGATGCACGTCTATCCAGTTGAGAGTGTCCTCTATGTGGCCGGATGCTACGACCTCTTTGAGCTCCTCGGACGACTTGGCCTTTACGCCGAAAACCAGACGCGCGCCCTCATCGGCACTGAGTATATACCACGCCTCGGTCTTGCCACGCTTGTTTTCTACCCGCGACGCGTAATCATCGTCCGGGTGTACCTGAACGCTTAGGCGCTCCTTCGCGTCCAGCAATTTAAGCAGCAGCGGGAACTCATTGAATTCGCCCAAGAGATCCGCGCCCATTATCTGCGCGGCTTGAGTCAATGTCTTACCGCTCAATTCGCCGTTTACTATGACGCTTTCGCGCCCGGGAAGTGCGGAAATCTCCAGACTTTCGCCGGTCATGTCGTCGGGTATGTCCTTGCCGTACAGTGTACGCAGCTTGCTTCCGCCCCACGGTGTCTCCGAGCCGTGGCGGAAATAGGGTTTCATTTTAAGGGGACAGACAGTCATTGCATATCCCTCCGAATCGTATTGTATGCTATAATTGTACCTTCATATCGTGCTGTGTCAACCATAATACGGCAAAAGGTTGCGAACAATTGTTGGGCTAAATGTGTGCGCGCTTGACTTGAATATAGACACCCGCTTATAATCATACGGTAAGGGGTGAAGAGTATGCGCACGGAGCGGATAAGCATGCGGGGACTGGCGGAGTTTTCTCTGCTCAAAGGCGATCTGCGCGCCGAGGGCGCAAACGCTCAACGCATGCGCGAGGGCATGCTCAATCACCAAATGCTGCAGGGGCAGTACGAGGGCGACATGCGTGCCGAAGTGCCGCTTGAAATAACCGTCCCCACAAAGACCTGCGACCTGCTTGTCAGCGGGCGCGCGGATGGGCTCATGCTGGGGGACGGGTATGTGCTTATCGAGGAAATCAAGTCCGCATCCGGGCGCGTGCGAATAGACGACTATCCGGTGCACTGGGCACAGGCCAAGGGCTATGCGTATATGGCGTGCAAGGCCAATGCGCTTGCGCGCGCCACGGTGTGCCTTGTATACGTGCACTCATCGGCAAGCGGCTCAAATACGCGCTTTACGCGCGAGTTTACTATAGAAGCGCTTGAGCGCGACTTTAACGACCTGCTTGAGCCTTACGCCAACTGGCTGGATGCTCAGGTCAAGTTTCAGGACGCGCGCGATGAGTCCATACATGAAATGAAGTTCCCGTTCGGCGGCTACCGCACGGGTCAGCGCAAGATGGCGGTAATGTCATACCGCGCAATGCGCGACAGGCACGGTCTACTCGTGCAAGCGCCGACCGGCACGGGCAAGACCGCCGGCGCGCTCTTTCCGGCGCTCAAGGCGCTGGGCGATGGGCATATAAGCAAAGTCATGTACCTGACCGCGCGGCGCACGACGCGGCGCGCGGCGTGGGACTGTATGCAATTGCTTAAGCGCGAGGGCCTGCGCGCCAGGACATGCGTCATAACCGCAAAGGAGCAGATTTGCATGACGCCGGGCGCGCGCTGCATACCCGAAAGTTGCCCCTATTGCGCCGGGTATTACGACAAGCGCCGCGCCGCGCTGGACGATGCGAGGGATAGCTTAGATTACGATTACGACTTCATACGCGCACTGGCGCAGAAGTACGAAATATGCCCGTTTGAATTGTCACTTGACATAAGCGAGATGTCGGACGTAATCATATGCGATTACAATTACGTGTTCGACCCAAATGCGTATCTCAGGCGCTATTTCACCACCAAGTCGCAGTTCGGCTTGCTCATTGACGAGGCGCATAACCTTGAGTCGCGCGCGCGCGATATGCTTTCGTGTTCGATAGCGTTCGACGATTATGTGAAGCTCTTTAGGCACCTTAATGCGCAGCTGGGTCCGGATTCGCACGAGTGCAAGCAGCTTGTCAAGTTCATGACAGTATGGCGCGCGTTCGCGGTGGGCAGGGAGCAGCCCGCGTTTGACAATGAGCGCCCGGATGCGCTCATACATGCGTGTCAGGAGCTGACCGATTCGACATCGCCGTCGCTTTCGGGTGAGGCCGATTGCGCGGGCGAGTGGGCGGAGCGCTGGTTCGGTTTGCTCGACTTTGCGCGCGTGGGCGCTATGTACGACGGCGAAAACTACGCGACGCTCTACGAGCCGCACGACCGCGCGGTTGACGTGACTCAGCTGTGCGTGGACGCGACCGAGCATATACATAAGTGCCTTAAGAAGGCGCGCGCGACTGTGCTGTTTTCGGCGACACTCACGCCCATGAAGTACTACTTTTCGGCATTGGGACTCAACGAGGATGAAGGCGATACCAAGTTGGAGCTGCCTTCGCCTTTCCTAAGCGAAAACTTCCTGATACGGCGCTTGCCTATAGCCACGCGCTATTCTCAGCGCGCGTCGACGCTTAGCCAAATCGCCGATGCGGTATACTGTATGGCAAAGGCGCATACCGGCAACTATATCGCGTGCTTTCCGTCATACGCATATTTGCGCGCGGCGGCGTCCGAGTTCAAACGAAAGTATAAGGACGTTACCGTCATGGAGCAACACCCGGGCATGACCGACGCAAAGCGCGATGAGTTCCTGCTCAAATTCAAGCCTTCGCCCGAAAAGTCCATGGTCGCCTTCATTGCGATGGGCGGCGTGTTCTCCGAGGGCATCGACCTGCCGGGGGACAGGCTGTCGGGCGCGGCGATAGTGGGCGTGGGACTGCCGCAGATTTGCCCGGAACGCGAGGCACTGCGCGCGCACTTTGACAAAAAGCTGGGCGAGGGCATGAACTACGCGTACGTGTACCCGGGCATATGCAAGGTGCTTCAGGCCGCCGGGCGCGTGATACGCACCGAGGATGATTCGGGCGTGGCGCTACTTCTGGACGAAAGGTTCTTTCGCGAGCCGTACAGCGAGCTTTTCCCGGCACACTGGCATGTGGGCGATGTGCGCCCGGGCGAATTGAGCGCGCTGCTTAAGCGATTCTGGCACGGCGAGATGTATTGACGCAATACACCAAAATGCATATACTGTTACTATAGGTAAATATACCACAGAAAAGCTCGAACAAAGACAAATTTTATTTCCGAAAAATATGCGATAATGCACATGAGGTGCGCTGCGCGAGAGGAGAAAAGCCATGCGCCATATAGAGATTTTCGATACCACATTGCGCGATGGAGCACAGGCTGAGGGCGTTGTGTTCTCGCGCGAGGATAAACTGAAGGTACTGCGCCGTCTGGATGAGCTGGGCGTGGACTTTATAGAGGCGGGCAATCCCGCGTCCAATCCCAAGGACATGGAATTCATGCGCTACGCCTGTTCCCAAATGAAGCTCAAAAACGCGCGCATAGCGGCGTTCGGCGCCACTTGCCGCGTGGGCGAAGAGGCAAAGAACTCGGTGGGACTCAACGCGATAATCGATTCGGGCGCGCGCCTGGCGTGCATATTCGGCAAAAGCTCGGCATTTCATGTGCGTGAGGTACTGCGCACAGAGCTTGACGAAAACCTGCGCATGATACGCGAATCGGTAAAGTACCTTGTCGGCGCGGGCATAGAGGTCTTTTTCGATGCCGAACAGTTCTTTGACGGCTGGCTGGATGACCGCGAGTATGCGCTGGGCACGCTCAAAGCCGCGCGCGAGGGCGGCGCAAATCGCATAATACTATGCGATACCAACGGCGCAATGCAGCCCGATGGCATAGCGCGCGCAACCAAAGACGCAATCGATGCGGTGGGCGACATGGTGGGCATACATACGCATGACGACATTGCGCTCGCGGTCGCCAACGCCATGAGCGCGGTCAGTGCCGGCGCCATACAGGTGCAATGCACCATGAACGGCTATGGCGAAAGGTGCGGCAATGCGAACCTGTGCGCGCTTGTGCCTAATCTGATACTCAAGATGGGGTGCGAGGCGGGTGCGTTTCACCTGGATCAACTGACCGGCACTGCCAATTTCGTGGCCGAGGTCGCAAACAAGGCACTGCCGCGCAGCATGCCGTACGTGGGACGCGCGGCGTTTGCGCATAAGGCGGGCATGCATCAGGATGCCGTCAACAAAAACCCCAAGACATACGAGCATGTGCCGCCCGAAACCGTGGGCAACAAGCGCCGCGAGCTGGTCAGCGAGGTTGTGGGCAAGTCGGGACTCATGAACCAGATGGAGCGAGTCGCGCCGCAGATAGAGCTGGGCAGCGAACAGGCGCGCGACATAGTGACCAGGCTCAAGGAGCGCGAATGGCTGGGCTATTCGTACGAGGCCGCAGAAGGGTCATTGGAGCTACTGGTGCTTGAGTCGCTGGGCAAGCGCATGAGCTTTTTCGACCTAAAGGACTTTCAGGTGATTACGCATAGGCAGTATGACGAGCGCAGCGCAATCGCGATGGTCAAGGTCGCGGTGGACGGGCGCGAGGAAGTGACCGCCGCCGAGGGCGATGGTCCTGTAAACGCGCTGGACATAGCGCTTCGCAAGGCGCTGCAGGTGTTCTATCCGAGTCTAAACAAGATGTACCTTAGGGACTTTAAGGTGCGCGTACTGGATAACGGCGGCACCGCGTCGACCGTACGCGTGCATATCGAATCGTCCGATGGCGTGCACACATGGGCGACGGTGGGCGTGTCTTCTAATATAATAGAGGCGTGCCTGCACGCTTTGGACGAGGCGATAACGTATATGCTGCTCAAAGAGGTTGAGGGCTGGGAAAAGGTGCGTAGCACGCATAACAGCTGACGCGTGTTTTATCCAAGGGGAGTGGTCAAGTGCAATACTCTGCTTTTATGGAAAAGGTAATGTCATTTGTGCGGTCGCAGGCGTTTTCGGGCATAGAGAGCTTTCTGTGCGACGCGTATCCGCTGATAGTCGCGTTGCTCATGACGGCTGTGCTGGTGTGGTATCTGCCGCGCTACTTCTATGAAGGCTACAGCGGCAGGTACTTTGCGCATACGCATAAGCCGGAGATGCGCGAAGAGATACGCTTTATGCGCTTTGGCACGCGCCCGGTGCGCGCGGTATGCTGGGTGCTACTCATGTTTATAGCCTCGCGCGCGCTGTGGCTGGGTGTGCTGCAGTTGTACTTGCGCTCAAAGAATTACCCATTAATCAGCCTTGAAACCATATCCGGGTATGTAAACAAGTGGGACGCGGTCAACTATACGCGCATTGCCGAGCATTGGTACGGCTTTGAAGACTTCGGCATAGAGGATTACATACAGGAATATACGATAGTGTTCATGCCCGGCTTTGCGGTTATGATACGCGCGCTCAATTACATTGTGGGCAATTACGTATTGAGTGGAATGATACTGTCAAACGCGATGGCGCTGGGCTCGGGACTGATACTGTATTCGATGGTATCCGACATGTACAGCGAGCCCGCGGCGCGCAGGTGCTGCTTCTTCTTTTACTTCTCGATTGCGGCATGCGTATTTTCCGCCACGCATTCGGAAAGCGCGTTTATGTTCTTTACGCTGCTGGCGGTGTACTTTGCGCGAAAGCGGCACTTTATACCCGCGATACTGGCGGGCGCGTATGCCAGCTTTACGCGGCAGTTCGGCATATTCGCGACCGTGCCCGTGTTTTACGAGATGCTTAAGAGCCTTGACCGATACCCGACAAGCTCGGACATTGTCATGCGCGAAAGGCAGGACGTGGGCGGCATAACCGCGCGCGCCACATTGGACGAGCGATTGCACCACAGCGTGCGCATGCGCAAGGTATGGTCGCGCGTGGCACTGACCGCGTGCATACTACTAGGCTATGTCGGATACATGGCGATAAACTACGCGGTATACGGTTCACCCACGGCGTTTTTGTACTATCAGGAGCTCAACTGGGGCAATGAGCTTACGCCGATATGGAACTGCGTGCGCATTAGCGCCGAACAGCTTATAGGTTGCCTGCGCGCGGGCAGCAATGCAACGTACGTGATGGGCGTATACCTGCCGCAGACAGTCATGGCGCTTGCACTGCCGCTTTTACTCTTATGCTTTATAAGGCGCGGCGACGCGGGCGACAATGCCTATGCGTGGTGCTATGTGGCGCTTGTGTTTTCATCGACGCGGCTGATATCGGGCATAAGGTACATCGCGGCGATGTACCCGCTTTACATAATGCTCGCTCTGTTATCATCGCGCAAAGGTTGGCGCATTGTACTTTATGCGCTTGCGATTGTGCTCTTTATATATTATAATGTGGGCTACAGTGTGTACTCACTGATTATCTGATTAAAAATCGGGACACATGGGGGAGGAATGGACTTATGAAAAAGTTCATACAGGAATTCAAGGCATTTGCCTTCAAGGGCAATGTAATCGACATGGCAGTCGGTGTTATGATCGGCAGCGCGTTCGGTAAGATCACCACATCTCTGGTCAACGATCTGTTCATGCCGCTGCTGAGCCTCATTACCGGTCGCATTAACATAGGCGATCTCTTTATCGCGCTGGACGGCAATACGTACGCATCGTCCGCGGCTGCCGAGGCGGCGGGCGCGGCTGTGTTCAAGTACGGCTCTTTCCTGTCCACGGTAATCGACTTTTTCCTGATTGCGCTGTGCATATTCATGTTTGTCAAGCTCATTAACAAGCTGCACACGCTCAACCCCGCGGCTGCAAAGGAGCCCGCTAAGGAGCCCGACCGCAAGTGCCCGTACTGCATGAGCGTCATAGACAAGGCCGCCACGCGCTGCCCGCACTGCACCAGCGAGCTGGAGGGCTTTGACGGACATAAGCATGCGTGATGCGTTGATGCGCGAGCGCGGCTATATAGTGCTGGCAGTGATATGCATAGCGCTTGTCGCCGTATCCATGGTGCGCATAAATTCGGCACGCAATCAGTTAGTGGTCGAGGTGGCAAATTATAAGCCGCCGGTCAGCGCACTGATTGATATAAACAGCGCGGATGCGTCCCTGCTTACCAGTCTGCCCGGCGTGGGCGAAAAGACCGCCGAGCGAATCATAGAAGGTCGCCCGTACCAAAGCATTGAGGATCTACTTAATGTGGAAGGCATAGGCGAAAAGACTCTTAACGGAATGCGTGATCGCATACGCGTGGGCGATCAGTAGCCGATTTTTTAAAAGGCAAAGCTGCGCGTCTGATATTTCAGGCGTGCGGCTTTTTTAAGCGCCTTTTTGCTTTAATAAATTTTAATAAATTTCAATACATGCATTTTGGGAGGATGCACATATGCGCAAATTCGGCAATCGCGAATTCTTTGCGGAAATACTGCGACTGGGTCTGCCCGTGGCAATGCAGGGACTTTTGACCAGCTCGCTGTCGTTCATCGACTCGCTCATGGTCGGCTCGTGCGGCGAAACGGCACTGGCGGCGGTCGGCGCGGCGGGTCAGTTCGGAAGCCTGCTGTTCGGCTTCTACTGGGGACTGTGCTGCGGCGGCACCGTGTTTATATCGCAGTATCACGGCATACACGACGAGGATGGCATACGCCGCGCGTACGGCCTAACCAATTCGTGCATGATGTTCATAGCGTTCGTGTTCGGCACGCTTGCGTGCTTCTTCCCGGAGACGGTAATGAACATATACGTCACCGACCCGGACGTGGCCGCAATGGGCGTGAAGTATTTGCGCATAGTGGGCGTGGCATACCTGTTCCAGACGTTCTCCACATCGCTTTCCTCGCTGCTCAGCTCTACCGAAAAGGTAAAGCTGCCGCTCATAGCCTCGATTGCGTCCATTGCCACAAATACCGGACTCAACTGGCTGCTTATATACGGCAACTTGGGCGCGCCTCAACTGGGCGTTGTGGGCGCGGCTATAGCATCGGTCGCCGCCGCGGTAGTCAATGCCGCCGTGCTGGTCATCGTATGCATAAAGCAAAAGAACATCGCCGTGACGCATATAAACCGCATGTATCATTGGTCGGGTAGATTTATAAAGGAGTACTTCATAAAGACTTCACCGCTATTGGTAAATGAAGTCATGTACAGCCTTGCGACACTCGTCGTAAACATAGTGTACGGCAGGCAGGGCGCGGGCAATCTGGCGGCGGTGAGCATATTCCGTACCGTTGAAGGACTGCTGTTCGCGTTCTTTAGGGGCTTGAGCAACGCGGGCTGCGTAATGGTGGGCAAGCGCGTGGGCGCGGGAAGCCTAAACGAGGCAAAGCAGTATTCCGGATGGGTAACGCTTTTGTGCCCGGCGATATCCTTTACAGTATGCGCGTGCGTGGTGCTTATGCGCGGACCGCTACTGAGCCTGTTCGATATATCGGATGAAGTGCGCCTGACCGTCACGTACATACTGACCGCGTATATGATACTGGGACCCATACGCCACACCAACTACCTGCAGGTCAATCTGTTCCGCTCGGGCGGCGAGTCGCGCATGGGCATGTTCATGGAGGTGGGCGGCATATGGCTGATAACAGTGCCCATGGTGCTGCTTACCGGTATGCTGATTAAAGCCCCGTTCATAATAGTGTTCATATCCTCAATGGTAGAGGAATTGGTCAAGTTCCCGATAGAGTTTAAGTATATGCTATCCCTTAAGTGGATAAAGCCGGTCACCGAAGAGGGCATTAGGGCAAAGGCGGAGATGGAGGCGGCGCGCGAGCGCGCCAGCTGTTAGCTTGAGTGTGCAGGGTTACGTTAGAGGGACTAGGGAACAGGGATTAGGGAATAGCTTGAGTAAGTAGTGCGGAGAGGTTACACTCACCGCGCTCACCACCAATACGACTTCTCACGCCCGCTTTAATATATGGCGGGCGTGAGCCGGATGGCAACTCATACAACTCGAAACGCGTCCGCAAACAAGTTTTCGCGCCCCACTCTAATATATGGTGGGGCGTGAACTGCACTGCCGAGTCTATATTGAGCCGCCGAACGGGTTCGGCGGTGAACATCCGCGGGGGAATCGCTCTATACGAAACACATCCCATTCGCGGAGTCCCGAAACGATATAGATAACGAAAATAGGGGAGAGGCAAACTCACAAAACAAGAAACGCCGCTGGCTCATGGCGAGTTCAGTAGCTTTAATCTACTAGCGCAACTTCCAATAATGATCCGTTCCCCTGCCTGCTCATGACATTGCCGCATCAGAAAGGCCGCAGGCAAAAGGCTTTTCTTTGCAGCTTTCTTTTCTCCCGAAAAGAAAGCGCGTTCCCCCCTTGTAATCAAATGTGCTGCATTCGGTTAGTAATACGCTGGTTTTAACGCGTAAGCATTGCGGCGGGGCGTGCGAGATGGTAAAATGGGCGTGGTAACAATCGGGCTTTGACTTAGTAGGGAGGCATGTATGAAACAGGTAAAACGGCTGGCGACATTGATAGTGACAGTGGCGCTGGCGGTGATAATGATGACGGCATCGGTAGCGCTGGCGGATGGCGACGCGACTGCGGATAACTTTGATATGTACGTCACCGTAAACGCAGATGGCTCAATGACGTTTGAAGAGCATATCACGTATACCGCGACAGATAAGATAAACGGCTTCACAAGGGACGTGGATCCCAGCTTCGGTAGCGGCTGCTCCGACTTGGAGGCGGCACAGGTGGTCGATGGGGTGGAGCAGCCGCTCACATATGATACAACCGCTCAAAAGGGCGATCAGGGCGTGTACTACGGCGAGAATATGTCCAATGGCCTGATTAGATACTATATGTTCGTGCCCTGCTCGGACGGCGATACAGTCGATATGGTGTACCGCTATACGCTCTATGGCGTGTGTAAGCGCTATAGCGACGTGGGCGTAATCGATATGCCGCTGCTGGGCGACGCGTGGGAAATGGAGATAAGTAACTATGCCGCGCATATCGGCTTTGCGGCCGACTTTAGCGGCGATATAGACGTGCTCGTAAAGCGCGAAGGCATGGATATCGATGCGTGCGACATAAAAGATGACGGCGTAATCGAAATAGCCGGCCACGACGCAGGCGAAGGCAATGTGTTCAGCGTAAGGATAATGTTCCCGTCCGAAGCTCTGTGCGATATGAGCTATACCGCCGAAACCGATATGCATGATACTATACTCGCGCAGGAAAAAGCGCAAGAGAATAGGATAAATACCATATTTGCTATATGCGCATCTGTGCTTGTGGCGGCGCTTGTAATTAGCATTATAATAGGCATCATGACCTATGTGCTGTGGGGTAAGAGTCCTAAGCCTCAGATAAATGAGTATACAGCGGGTAGCGCACTGCCGCTGCGCGACGATGTAGGTCCCGCCGAAGTAAACGCACTGATCGCCGGCGGCACGCCCGCGTCGGGCACGATTGCCGCCGTTATGCTGGATTTGGCAAGGCGCGGCTATATCTACGTGATGGGCACGGATAAAAAGGACATGGAGTATGTCAGAACCGATAAGCCCATGGACGATTGCTCGGAGCAGGAAAAGTTCGTAATGAACTGGCTCATGGGTCTGGGCGATGGCGAAAGGGTCAGTCTTGAGGAAATAGAGGATGTCTCGGGTAAAAGGTCGTATAGCGAAGAGTGCAAAAAGTGGAGCGCCATCGTCGAAAACGATGTCAAAACGCGCGACTGGTTTATGCCTCGTCCGCTTGCGCAAAAGCTCGTGGGCATAGCTATGATCGTGCTCGCGGCGGTGTCGCTCATATGCGGTATAGTGCTTTTGTGCATGGACGACGCGTACTCGGCATCGAGCGCAATGCTATTGTGTGCCGCGTCACCGCTTATAATAATCGGCGCATACGCGTGTTGCGCTAAAAAGCGCACCGAAGAAGGCGCACGCATAAATGACGAGTGGAAGAGCGTGCAAAAGTGGATCAGGAGCAAGTGGGAGGCAAGCGATGTGCCCGCCGATGCCGAGCTGTGGGAACAGCTGATGGTGTACGCGCTGGCACTGGATTGCTCTAACAAGCTCGCAAAGCGTCTGGATAAGCTGGATCCCGAATACTGCAACGCCATGCGCGCATCCGGTAAGGCGGTCGTGTCGCGCTGGTGGGGCGATGACGGATTCGATTTCCTGCTGTACTCTCATTACTGCTCATGCACTCATTCCATCATGTCGCGCGGCGACTCGGCGGGCAGCAGTGGCGGCAGCGGCGCAGGCGGCGGTGGCGGCGGCGGTACGTTCTAATGCCTGGATTAAAATGAAAAAAGCGGATCGCGGGTAAAGCCCCGGATCCGCTTTTTTCATTTCGCGGTGCGCTCGGCGTTTTTGTTCATCAGTTCGCTTACGCGCTGAAAAACATCCAGATCGCTCTGAGGTATGTCGCGCGTCAATTCGTCCATAAACTCTTCCTGCGCGCGATGCAGCTTTTTTATCATGTCCTCTCCGCCGCTTATGCTTAGCAGCTGCTTGCGGCGATCCTGCGCGTCCGATACCTGACTTAAGTATCCGCGGTGTAAAAGCGGCTCGACCGCCTTGGATACATACGCCTTTGAAAAGCCGCGATAGTACACTATGTCGCGCGCCGTATTGAGCGTGGGATTGTTGTACAAAAACAGCAGCACATCCGCCTCGGGCTTTGTAATGCCGCACTCGGATGCCGCACGCGATATCGCCTCGTCGTACAGCTCTCGCACGCGGCGAGTCGATTTAACAATGGATGTGATGTATGTGTCGTTGTTCATGTTTTTACAACCTCCTGATGGTTGACACAAAAACAGTTTAGATGTATACTGTTATGCACTGATATTATACACCTGCTACAAACGGGTGTCAAGGAGGAGTTCGGTTTGCAGGCCAAGGATACGGAACAGTTGGGTACCATGAGCATAGGCAAACTGCTTGTGCGCCTGAGCGTACCGTCAATAACGGCACAGCTTATAAACATGCTGTACAACATGGTCGACCGCATGTATATCGGCCATATGGAGGGCACGGGACAGATGGCGCTGACCGGCATGGGCGTATGCATGCCGCTTATTATGGCGATATCGGCGTTTGCGGCGCTGGTCAGTATGGGCTCTGCATCGCGCGCGTCGATATATTTGGGCAAGGGCGATAAGGAGAGCGCCGAACGCACACTTGGCAATTCGGTGACGCTTTTGACCGGTATAGCGATTGTGCTGACCGTGCTGATACTGATATTCGCCGAGCCGCTGCTGATGATGTTCGGCGCCAGCGAAAACACGATTGGCTACGCGCTTGACTATATGCGCATATATGCCCTGGGCACGCTGTTTGTGCAGTTCACTCTGGGTCTAAACGCGTTCATTACCGCGCAGGGTTTTTCGCGCGAAAGCATGCTCACCGTGACAATAGGCGCGGTTATAAACATAGTGCTTGACCCGATACTCATATTCACGTTCGGCATGGGCGTGCGCGGCGCGGCACTGGCCACGATTATATCGCAGTGCGTGTCCATGATATGGATACTGCGCTTTCTAACCGGCAAGCGCACCACACTGCGCATACGCCGCGAATACCTGCGCCTGGACATGAAGATTGCTTTGCCCGGCGTGGCGCTGGGTCTTGCGCCCTTTATTATGCAGTCCACCGAAAGCCTTATATCCATTTGCTTTAACTCATCGCTCCTAAAGTACGGCAGTGACCTGGCGGTCGCCGCGATGACCATACTGACCAGCGTAATGCAGTTGGCCATGCTGCCGCTAACCGGACTTACTCAGGGCGCACAGCCCGTCGTCAGCTATAACTACGGCGCGCGCAAGCCCGAACGCGTGCGCAAGGCGTTTAGACTGCTGCTTATCAGCTGCGTTACGTACTCCACGGCACTGTGGGCGGCGGTGCAGCTGGCGCCGCAGGTGTTCGTATATATATTCAACAGCGATAGTGATTTGGTCGAGTTCGCGAGCCGCGCGCTGCGCATATACATGGCGGTCACGTGCGTGTTCGGCGTGCAGATAGCCTGCCAGCAGACGTTTATCGCCCTGGGCAATGCAAAGTGTTCGCTCTTCCTGGCACTGCTGCGCAAGGTCATATTGCTGATACCGCTTATATATATACTGCCCGCGATAATGACCGATAAGACCACCGCGGTGTTCCTCGCCGAGCCGGTCGCCGATATACTCGCCGTGACCACCACCGCGATACTGTTTACCGTGCAGTTTAAGCGCGCCATGAAGCAGCTGGAGGATGCGCCCGCGGCTTAAAATATACCGTATTTGCATTGTATATTCGTTTCGCAAATGGCTTTGCCTTTAGTCCGCAGCGGCAGAAAACGCCGACTGCGGACAAATTTTTATCGCGCCTTCATTATCCATGCATGATATACCGGCGGCACAAAACTGTTTTTGGCGAGCGTTTGCCAAGCACAGTTTAAGCCAAAAGTCAAGACCGAACATAATGTCAAATCTCTTCCCGCTCAATTGACATGGCGGCTCTCAGGAAATATAATAGTCACATCGAGCCGCTGTCAAAAGAGCGGTCAAAGTTTTTACTGCGACACCGACAGATGTCGGTAGCCGCGTTTTTATGCGCTTCAAATGCGCAAAGTGGGGCATGGTATGCCCTAAATAGGCAAAAAAGCGTAATTTTGCGGAGGCGATTAGGAATGTTCAGCAATATACGCAAGCGCGACGGGCGCATGGTACCCTTTGACATAAACAAGATTACCGGCGCGATGGGTCGCGCATTCAAGGCATCGGGCGACAAGTATGACGCGGAAAGCTGCCGACAATTAGCCGAAAAAGTGGTGCAGAAGCTGGAGGCGAGCGGCACCGACGCGCCCTCCATCGAGGAGATTCAGGACGCCGTCGAGAACGTGCTCATCGAGTGCGGCTACAGCGCAACCGCCAAGGCGTACATACTCTACAGAGCCGAGCGCACGCGCGTGCGTCAGATGGATTCGCGCCTTATGAAGGTGTACGAGGACATCACATTCTCCAAGGCCAAGGACAGCGATATCAAGCGCGAAAACGCCAATATAGACGGCGACACCGCCATGGGCACAATGCTCAAGTACGGCAGTGAGGGCGCAAAACAATTCAACGAGATGTTCGTATTGAACCCCGAACATGCCAAGGCGCATATGGAGGGCGACATCCATATACACGATATGGATTTTTTGACCCTGACCACCACGTGCACCCAGATCGACCTGATCAAGATGCTCAAGGGCGGCTTTTCGACCGGTCACGGCGTGCTGCGCGAGCCGCAGGATATATACAGTTATTCTGCATTGGCATGCATAGCTATACAGTCCAACCAGAACGATCAGCACGGCGGTCAGTCCATAGTCAACTTCGACTACGGCATGGCGCCCGGCGTTGCCAAGACATACGTCAAGTGCTATCGCGATAACCTGATACGCGCGTTGGAGCTCATGACTCCCATTGAAGACGCAAACGATGAAGTGCGCGCGATGATAGACGATATCGAGCGCGAATACGGCATGCTGCCCAAGCTGGAAAGCTGCCCCAAGTACGAAAGCGTTGTGCGCGAGCGCGTAATCGGGATGGGCATACCCGAAGAAGACGCGGATCGCGTGCTGGCGTACGTGTGCAAGCGCGCATGGAAGGAGACCGACAAGCGCACATACCAGGCGATGGAGGCGCTTATACATAACCTCAACACCATGCATTCGCGCGCGGGCGCTCAGACTCCGTTCTCGTCGCTCAACTACGGCATGGATACATCGCCCGAGGCGCGCATGGTCATAAAGAATCTGCTACTCGCGACCGATGCGGGCCTGGGTCACGGCGAAACGCCCATATTCCCGATACAGATTTTCCGCGTGAAGGATGGCATTAACTATAACCCGGGCGAACCCAACTACGACCTGTTTAAGCTGGCGTGCAAGGTATCGGCAAAGCGCCTGTTCCCGAACTTCTCGTTCCAGGACGCGCCGTTCAACCTCAAGTACTATAAGCCGGGTCATCCCGAAACCGAAATCGCCTACATGGGCTGCCGCACACGCGTAATAGGCAATGTATATGATCCTTCGCGCGAAATATCCAACGGGCGCGGCAATCTGTCGTTTACATCGATTAACCTGCCGCGCATTGCGATAAACGCGCATCACGATGTTGACGCCTTCTTTAAGGACTTGGACAGCAAGATCGACCTTGTAATAGCCCAGCTCAACGAGCGCTTTGAGATACAGGCGCGCAAGCACGTATACAACTACCCCTTCCTGATGGGGCAGGGCGTGTGGCTGGACAGCGAAAAGCTCAAGTGGGACGACGAGGTGCGCGAGGTGCTCAAGCACGGCACGCTGTCCATGGGCTTTATAGGCCTTGCCGAGGCGCTCAAGTGCCTAACGGGCGCGCATCACGGCGAAAGCGCCGAGTCGCAGCAGCTGGGTCTTAAGATAATCGGTCATATGCGCAAGCGCATGGATGACGAAAGCAAAAAGACCGGCATGAACTATACACTGCTCGCGACGCCGGCGGAAGGTTTGTCCGGACGCTTCGTGCGCATGGACCGCGAGCGCTACGGCTCAATCGAGGGCGTGACCGACCGCGAATACTATACCAACTCGTTCCACATACCGGTATACTATCCGATAGGCGCGGTAAAGAAGATACGTCTGGAGGCGCCGTATCACGAATTGACCAATGCGGGTCATATAACATATGTCGAGCTGGATGGCGACCCGCTTCAGAACCTGGAAGCCTTTGAAAAGATAGTGCGCGTCATGCACGATGCGGGCATTGGCTACGGCTCAATCAATCACCCGGTTGACCGCGACCCCGTATGCGGGTATAATGGCATTATAGGTGACACATGCCCCTGCTGCGGACGCAGTGAAGAGAACACGTCGTTCGAGCGCATAAGGCGCATAACCGGCTATCTGGTGGGTACGCTGGATCGCTTCAACGATGCCAAGCGCGCCGAGGAGCGCGACCGCGTGAAGCATGGGGTGTAAGTGCCGCTTACCGTATTTTGTCAAGGAGGATATTCACATGAGTGATAAGGCAAAGTCCCCGCGCCGCGCTCTGCTTGAGGAAAAGAAGAGCGGATATGAAGTCATGAGCGCGGAAGAACTCAAGGCGTGCCATGATTTCAACGAGGATTATAAGTACTTTATGGACGCGGCCAAGACCGAACGCGAGGCCGTTGACTACGCGGTAGAGGCTGCGCGCGCCGCGGGCTTCAAGCCCTTCAAGCGCGGCGATGCCCTTAAGCCCGGCGACCGCATTTACCAGGTCAACCGCGGCAAGGCCATTGCCGTTATGGTAATAGGCGAGCACGATGTGCATGACGGTATAAACATATCCGGCGCGCATATCGACTCCCCGCGCATTGACCTTAAGATGTCGCCTCTGTATGAGGACAACGGCATTGCGCTCTTTAAGACCCATTACTACGGCGGCATTAAGAAGTACCAGTGGGTCAACCTGCCGCTGGAGCTGCACGGCGTAATCGCGCTCAAGGACGGCCGCGTAATCAAGGTGCGCGTGGGCGATAAGCCGGACGATCCGATATTCATAATCAACGACCTGATACTGCATCTGGCGGGCGATCAGATGAAGAAGGGCGCAAGCGAGGTCATACCCGCCGAGAGCATGAACGCAATCGTGGGCACGATACCCGATCCCGACGATGACGGCTCCGACCGCGTAAAGCTGGCGGTTATGGGCATAATCAACGAGATGTACGGCGTGACCGAGGCCGACTTCCACTCCGCCGAGCTGACTCTGGTACCCGGACTCAAGGCACGCGATGTGGGCTTTGACCGCAGCCTGATCGCCGCGTACGGTCATGACGACCGCGTATGCGCATACGATTCGCTGCGCGCCGTGCTGGATACCAAGAACCCCACCAAGACCATCATGTGCCTGCTGGTCGACAAGGAAGAGATAGGCTCCGTCGGCGTAAGCGGCATGCACAGCCAGTGGTTTGATACACTGTGCGAGGACATTTGCGACTGCTTCGACATGAAGCTGCGCGAGTGCTTTGAAAAGTCCTTCTGCCTGTCCAACGACGTGACCGCGGCATACGATCCCAACTATCCGCAGCCCTTCGATCCGCATAACACGCCGCGCTTCAACTACGGTCTGGGCGTTGCCAAGTACACCGGCGCCCGCGGCAAGAGCGGCTCGTCCGATGCCTCCGCCGAGCTGGTGGCGCGCGTGCGCAATATGTTTGACTCCAACGGTGTCCTGTGGCAGATGGCGCCTCTGGGCGCGGTAGACGCGGGCGGCGGCGGAACAATTGCCTACATAACCGCGCAGCGCAACATCGATACAATCGATGCGGGCGTGCCCGTGCTGTCCATGCATGCGCCCTATGAGATTATATCCAAGGTCGATAACTACATGAGCTATAAGGGCATGCTGGCTGTATTCAGCGAGAAGTAATTTACTGTATAGCCTTAAGCGGTGCGGTCTTCCGACGCGTGCGGAATGCCGTGCCGCTTTTATGGCACTTAGGGGGATGGCGCAATGCAGATAAGGATATACGGCATACAGGACGAGTCCATAGTGGACGGACCGGGCTTCCGCCTGGCGATATTCACGCAAGGGTGTCCCCACGACTGCCCGGGCTGCCATAACCCGGATTCGCACGCGATGGACGGCGGCAAGATGTACGATACATCGGACATAGTTGCCATGATGGACGATAACCCGCTGCTGGACGGCATAACGCTTACCGGCGGCGAACCCTTCATGCAGTGCGATGCATGCCTTGCGCTCAGCCGCGCCGCGCACGATAGGGGACTTAACGTGTGGTGCTTTACGGGCTTTCTGTATGAGCAGCTGCTTAAGCGTCCGGATGCGCAGGGGCTGCTAAATGATATAGACGTGCTCGTGGACGGACCGTTTATACTTAACCAGCGCTCGCTTGAATTGCACTTTCGCGGCTCGCGCAACCAGCGCGTCATAGACATGGTTAAGACGCGCGCGACCGGCGAAATCGCACTCGTGCCCGGCATGTGAACTCAAACGCGAAATTTTTGCCGCGCAAATGTAAATATTGCTCGATATAGTGGCGCGCGCACTCAAAAATGTATATAATAAAACTATATGGGAGTGACGCGAAAATACCTTTGGAGCGACAACTTTTTGACCGCTCGTTACGTCAAACATATATAGATGGCATTACTGCGTTTGTGAGGGGAAACAATGCGTACTTTTTCGATTGTGACGGCCGTGATAACGGCGTTGGTACTTGTTATAGTGGGATATGCGGCGCTTACGACCGATGTGGGCGTTGCGGTGCTGTCCACGACGTCGGAGCCGGCGTCGAACCAGTACGAGGCGTTTACAATGGCGACCACGTGGGCAAAGGAAAACAACACCGCCAGCGTGACATGCTACACATCCGACGAGCCCGGCGATGTGTCCCAGTACAACATGGTGTATCTGACCATCGAGGTGAGCAACTGGTGCTATCTGCCCGCCGAGTGGCTGCAGATTAGGGTAAACCCGATTGACGGCGACCTACTGCAGATTCGCCAGGATTCGGGCACGGCGCGCGCGATGGGCAAGACAGTGTTCCAGGCGGTACTGGTGACGAGTGCGGCCGATCCTACGGCGGCGCGCCAGGTCGAGGTGGAGTATTACATATTCGGGCGCAAGTACACCGTTACGTCCCAGATAGCGACCACCTGATTCATGCGATTGTTTACGGAGCATATATGACTTAAACTGCGGAAAGAAATTTCCGCGGAAAAAAGTCATATATGCTCCTTTTTTGTCCCGATTTGTGTTATGATTAATGTAAGACTTATTTCCGTAAAGAACCCGATTGCACTTAAATTAAATCAAGGAGGTAAAAAACCATGCCGAACAATCCCGTAGACGATCGCTTTGCACACATAAGGGAGGCTATGCGCGAGGTCAAGGCCGTATTTGGCGCAACCGAGCATCCGGCGATTACGATGTATGAGGACGCGCCTTGCTATCCGCTAAATGAGCTGGTCGAGCTGTCACGCCTGGGCAACGAGATACAGTTCTGCCGCGATGCCGCGCGCCGAAAGGAACTTATCGCCGCCTTCGCCGTAAAGCGCGACAGCATAAAGAAAAAGCCCGATGCGCCCGCGCGTATATACCTCTGGCCCGAAGGCAAAATCCCAACGCTAACCAACTATACCGATAACAGCGACTACACCTATAATCACGACCCGGACTTTAAGCCGTATATGTACGAAGTGCTCCTGCCCGATGACATTACGCCTAAAGGCGCGGTGCTGGTCTGCGCGGGCGGCGATCACGGTTCATGCACGCTGTACGAAGGGTATCAGGTATGCCTGGACATGAACGCGATGGGCTATCAGGCATTCCTGCTCAACAACCGCCCCAACCATAACCCGTGGTCGGCGCAGGAATGCGGCGTGGACGCGGCAAGGGCGCTGCGCTACATACGCTCGCGCGCGGCGGACTACCGCATTGATAAAAAGAACGTCGCGTTTGCGGGCTTCTCAAACGGCGGTGTGACCGGCGAGGCGTGCATACGCTACTACTCGGGCACGCAAAATGTGAAAGATCATTTCCCGGACTATGAGCCCGACTATCTGGATGAATACTACGGCGCGCCCGACGCCTTCCTGTGTGTGTACGGTCCGCGCTTTGCCGATGCCGACTTCGACTATACCGGCGTAGTATATCCGCCCACGTTCTTCGCCGTGGGACGCAAGGACAGCGCAATGGATAACCTGCATCCCACATACTATGACCTTATCGCGCACGGCGTGGATGTCGAGGTGCATACATTCGCGGGCACGCCGCACGGCAAGGCGGGCATTAAGCTGATCGATGGGGAAGTGAAGTATCCCAACTTCGAGCTCTGGCTGCCGCTGGCGGATTCTTTCATGCAGGACGTGTATCACCCCGCCGAAAGCTCATCACCGTTCTGATTTGACCGTAAATCCGGGGACTGCCGCAACTTAAGAGGTGCGGCAGCCTCCTTTAATTATGTACGTAAACAAATATTTTCATTAAATTGATAGCTTTTGCGCCCGAAACGTTGTATAGTTGTGTGTGCAAAATGCAAATCATAAGGGGGACTGGGGTATGTCTGTCGAAACCGATGACATTAAGCTTGCTTCTCTTAAGCGCGGCGCGCTTGAGGCGATTGAAAAGCTGGTTATATTCGCGAAGGCGAAGGGGCTGATTTGCGAGTACGACTGTGCGTATGCGCGCAATGGACTTATTGACCTAATAGGATGCGACAGTCCGTTTGACGGGCAGGTCGAAATGGATACGATACCCGCTACTGCCACGGGCATACTTGCGCCCATTACCGATTATGCCTGTGCCAAGGGTCAGGTGGACGATGACAACACGTCGCGCGACCTGTTCGAAACGCGCGTTATGGGCTTTGTAACGCCTTCACCGGCAGAGACTCGCATGCTCTTTTCGGATAAGTACAATGCCGCTGGGGCGAAAGCCGCGACCGACTGGTTCTACAAGATGTGCTGCGACTGCAATTACATCCAGGTCGACCGCGTCAATAAGAACATACGCTACTTTGCCGATTCTCCCGTGGGCGAGCTGGAGATAACCATAAACCTCTCCAAGCCCGAAAAGGATCCCAAGGAAATTGCCAAGCTCAAGAACGCGCCGTCGGTTGGCTATCCGCGCTGCATGCTGTGCACGGAGAACCCCGGTTATGCGGGACGCGCCAACTTCCCGGCACGTCAGAATCACCGCATGGTGCCCCTGACGCTTAACGGCGAGCAGTGGTACATGCAGTATTCGCCCTACAAGTATTACGAAGAGCACTGCATCGTGCTGTGCGGCGAGCATAGACCCATGAAGATAGACAGGGGCTCGTTCGAGCGTCTTGCCGACTTTGTCGACCAGTTCCCGCATTACTTCCTGGGCTCCAATGCCGACCTGCCCATAGTGGGCGGCTCCATACTCAACCATGACCACTTCCAGGGCGGCAATTACGTAATGCCCATGGATCGCGCGGGTGTCGAGTTTGAGCTTAAGGCCGAAGAAGGCATTAAGGCGCATGTGGTCGACTGGCCCATGCCCACGATATCGCTGTCGTCTAAGAACCGCAAGCAGCTGATAGATAAGGCCGAAGAGATGCTGAACGCCTGGCGCGCATACTCCGATCCCGAACTTGGCATATTCGCCAATACCAATGCGCCCCATAATACCATCACGCCCATCATGCATAAGTATGGCGATGAATACCGCCTGCTGCTGGTTCTGCGCAACAACCGCACCGATGATGAGAATCCGCTGGGCATATTCCATCCGCATGCGCAGCTGCATCACATCAAGCGCGAGAACATAGGCCTTATCGAGGTAATGGGACTGTTCATACTGCCCGGACGCCTTAAGACCGAGCTAAAGGATTGCGAAGGCTACCTGACCGGCGCGCTCAAGCTGGAGTGCCCGGACGAGAGTTCGCCGCTTTACAAGCACTTTGACTGGATGCAGGATGTCGTAAAGCGCAACGGCACCGGTCTTAGCGAAGAGAAGGCCGCCGATGTAATGCGCGCCGAGCTGGCAAGCGTATGCGCATGCGTGCTTAAGGACGCCGGCGTGTATAAGCAGGACGAAGCGGGTCGCGCCGGACTCAAGCGCTTCCTAAAGACCGTGGGACTTGAATAATCAAAACGGGGGAAAAGAAGCATGACGCGGGAAATAATGCTGACCGTTGCGATGGGCAAGCGCCTGATTGCGCGCGGACTGATGGCCGATGAGCAGGTAAAATGCGCCATGCGCGATCATAAGCTGCTCATTGTTGGCGGCTCGACAAACGGCTATGTGGCCCAGGAAGCTTTGCGCGCGCTAAACGACAATCGCCCGTTTGATAAGCGCGGCTTCAGGCGCGGCGTGACCGTGCCCGCCGGCACGCATATGCAGGCGTCTTCGTGCGGCTACGATATGCTTATAGATCACGGCAAGGTCTATACCGACCGCGATGTGTTCGCGATCGCTCCCGAACTGGGCGCGGGCGACATCATAATGAAGGGCGCAAACGCGCTGCATATGCCCACGGGCGAGGCGGGCGTGCTGATAGGCAATCCGCAGGGCGGCACCGTGATACCCATAATAACCGCGTCAATCGGGCGCAGGGTAAATATAGTGGTGCCCGTGGGGCTTGAAAAGCGCGTCGATATGCCCATATCGGATTTGTGCGCGATTGCAAATGCATCCGATTGCGAAGGCACACGCATGTGTCCGCTGCCCGGGCGCACGTATACCGAGCTGGACGCGATACGCACGCTGACAAACGCGCAGGCGACGCTTCTCGCGGCGGGCGGCGCGTTGGGCGCGGAAGGCTGCGTATGGCTTGCGGTATCGGGCGATAAAGAGCAGCTCACGGCGGTAGATGCGCTCATAAGCGAACTCAAGAATGAGCCTGCGACCCAACTATAACCTGTTAAGTTTAGTGCTTTTTACGCGGCGCGGTTGACTATACCGCGCCGCTTATAGTATAATGTCTGAGTGCTCCGCACGGAAACGGCTGTAAATGCCTTTTTTAAGGCTGCCCTGTTCCGGCGAGACTTCATAAAGAAGGAGGTGTGCTGCCGTGTACGCAATAATCAAGACCGGTGGCAAGCAGTATCGCGTTGAAAAGAGCGACGTGATCTATGTTGAGAAGCTGGATGCTCAGGAAGGCGACGAGGTAAAATTCGACGTCATGCTGGTGGGCAAGGATGAAGGCACTGTGATCGGCAAGCCTTTGGTAGTGGGCGCTTCCGTTACCGGTAAGGTTGTAAAGCAGGTCAAGAGCTCTAAGATCATCGTCTACAAGTACAAGTCCAAGAAGAACGAGCGCAAGCGCCAGGGCCATCGTCAGCCCTACACTAAGGTGGAAATTACCGCCATCAATGCGTAATGACGCGCGTGTGCTTTTGCCTTGAGCGCGGAGAAATTTTAGGTTTCAGCGCGCAGGGGCATTCGGGCTACGCCGAAAGCGGTCAGGACATTGTCTGTGCGGCTATATCCGCGCTTACCCAAACGTGTGAGCTGGGTTTACGCGAAGTGGCGGGCATTGATGTGCTCGTCAAGCGCAACGACGATGCCGGACGATATGAGGTGCGTCTGCCTAAAAATGTGGACGATGCCGCTATGCTTAAGGCGCAGGTCATCCTATCAACATTGCTCACAGGCCTTAGATCAATTGAATCATCTTATCCGGATTTTATCCGGGTCAACGCGAATGAACGGAGGTGGAACTGATGTTTTCCATGAATCTTCAGCTGTTCGCCCATAAAAAGGGAATGGGCTCCACCCGCAACGGCCGCGACAGCCACGCGCAGCGTTTGGGCACCAAGCGCAGCGACGGCCAGTTCGTGCTCGCGGGTAATATACTTGTGCGCCAGCGTGGCACCAAGATACATCCCGGCAACAACGTAGGCATCGGCGATGATGATACGCTGTACGCCAAGGCGACCGGCATCGTAAAGTACGAGCGCTTGGGCAAGGACAAGAAGCAGGTCAGCGTATATCCGCAGACCGAGGCTGCCCAATAAGTTTCGTAAATCAAGCCTGCTCTCATAAAGGGAGCGGGCTTTTTTTAAACCTTGAAGGGAGGCACATGCGTTGTACATAAAATGCGATGTCGATCTGCACCTGACCCTTATAGACAGCGCGCAGGCGTTCCATTGGGCTTATGATGGCGAAAAGTATTTAGGTCACGCGGGCGAAAGTGAAGCGCTCATACTGCCCGATGAAAATGGCTTTGAAGTGATAAGTCCGCTTGACGATGAGGCGTTCTGGCGCGACTATTTCGACCTTTCGCGCGACTACGGCGCACTTAAGCCCATTTGCGAACGCGATCCGTATCTTAAGCAGTCCTACGAGGCACTGCGCGGTCTGCATGTGCTCAATCAGCCGGTGTGGGATACCCTGGTCACATTCATAATATCCGCCAACAATAACGTTAAACGCATACGCTCGCTCGTCAATAAGCTATGTGACGCATTGGGTCAGCATCGCACGCTTGACGGATGCGAAATAAGCCTGTTTCCTACGCCCGAAGCGCTTGCGAACGCGCCGCTCGATTTGCTGCGCGACATGGGCATGGGCTATCGCGCGCCTTACCTAATCGAAACCGCGCGCGCGGTTGCGGACGGATTTGACCTAAATGAGCTGCGCACACTGCCGTATGAGCAGGCGTTTAAGCGCGTTCAGCAGCTAAAGGGCGTGGGACCCAAGGTCGCCGACTGCGTGCTGCTTTTCGGCTGCCGCCACGCCCAGGCTTTCCCGGTTGACGTGTGGATGGAGCGCGCAATGCAGAACTACATGCCCGGCTGCACCAACCGCGCCGAACTGAAAAAATGCGCGCAGCGCCAGTGGGGCGAGGACGCGGGAATACTGCAGCAGTACCTGTTCCACGCGTCGCGCATGGGCATAATAAGTACGGATAGCGTAAAGTAGGGGCATATACGAAATATCGGGCGATTCGCGTGATGTGCGCGGGTCGCCGTTTATTTTCAAAAAAATAAGCCGATTCATGCGCCGATAAAGCATATTGCAATTGCCATCGATATGTGGTATACCATACTTAACGATATAATCGGAGGAAAATCGAATATGCGGACGCGCGATCTTACGCAGAGCAATCGCGGAATAGTAGAAGGCGTAATCTGGAAACAGTTGCTGATATACTTCTTTCCGATATTGCTGGGCACATTCTTCCAACAACTGTACAACACAGTGGACGCCGTCGTCGTGGGCAACTTCCTGGGCAAAGAGGCCCTGGCAGCCGTGGGCGGCGCAACCGGCACGATAATCAATTTGCTGGTCGGCTTTTTCGTGGGTCTTTCATCGGGCGCGACTGTCGTAATATCGCAGTATTTCGGCAGCGGCGATGATGAAGGCGTGAGCCGCGCCGTGCATACCGCAATCGCACTGTCCCTGGCGGGCGGCGTAATACTGATGATTGTGGGCATAGGCGGCGCGCGCTGGGCACTTGAAATGATGGGCACGACCGCGGACGTTATCGATGGCGCGGCGGATTACATGCGCATATACTTTGCCGGCGTAATCATGAACCTGCTGTACAACATGAGCTCGGGCATACTGCGCGCGATAGGCGATTCGCGCCGCCCGATGATATACCTAATCATATGTTGCATGGTCAATATAGTGCTGGACCTTCTGTTCGTGGGCGTAATACATATGGGCGTTGCGGGCGCGGCAATCGCGACGATAATATCGCAGGCGGTCAGCGCGATACTGACTATGGGCGCGCTCATGCGCACGACAGAGTGCTATCGGTTTGAGATCAAAAAGCTCAAGACGTTTGACGCAATGCTGCTGGGGCGCATACTGCGCATAGGCTTCCCGGCGGGCATACAGTCCATGATGTACTCGATATCCAACCTGCTCATTCAGGCCAACATAAACGCGCTTGGCACCGATACCATGGCGGCATGGACGGCGTTTGGTAAAGTGGACTGCATCATATGGATGGTAATGGGCGCGTTCAGCGTGGCTGTCACCACATTCGTGGGTCAGAACTGGGGCGCTGGCAAGATAGACCGCGTCAAGACGAGCATGCGCACCGGCTTCATACTGGAGTTTTTCAGCACGCTGTTTATGAGTATGGTGATACTGGTATGCGGCAAGTACCTGATACGCCTCTTTACGGATGACGAAGGCGTTATCGCGATTGCACTTACCATAATGCACTGCAATGTGCCGCTATACGCTTCGTTTGTGCCGATAGATCTGTTCTCAGGCGGCATGCGCGGTATGGGCAACTCTTTAGGACCCATGCTGATAATATGCTTTGGCGTATGCGTGTTCCGCGTGCTGTGGCTGTTTACGGCTGTGCCGCTCAACAATAACGTAATTACGATAGTGGTCAGCTACCCGATATCGTGGGTGCTTACGGCGATAATAATGTCGATATACTTCTTCCGCTGGTGCGGACGTGTGGGTCTCAGAACGCCCAAAGCGAAAGCCTAAAATATAGAAATGCCGGACGCGGCTTGTGTCGCGTCCGGCATGTTTTTGTATGCTTACATTAAATCAGTTGCCAATGCTGCGCAGATAGTCGCGGCTCATCTTGGCGGCCTCGAGCGGAGGACGGGTGGGGGACTGATCCTGCTCGACTATGACCCAGGTTGCGCCTGCGTCTTCGCTCGCCTTGAGTATGGCGGGGAAGTCCTGCACGCCGTAGCCCACGGGACGGAATTCGAATGTGGAGCGCTTTGCGCCCGAGTCGGTGCCGTCGGCGTTTATCAGCGCGTAGGGAGTCGCGGCATCCTCGACCTTGCCTTCTACATAGAAGTCCTTCAGGTGGACGATGGGCGCGCGACCGGCGTACTTGCGCAGGTATGCGCAGGGATCCTCACCGGCGAACTTTACCCAGCAGGTGTCCTGCTCGGTCTTGAGGTACTCTTCGGGTATCGCGTCGTAGAGCATATCCAGCGCGTACTTGCCATCGATCTTGAT
This sequence comes from uncultured Oscillospiraceae bacterium, assembly GCA_964439295.1. Classification (GTDB taxonomy): domain Bacteria; phylum Bacillota; class Clostridia; order Christensenellales; family Aristaeellaceae; genus Fimadaptatus. Next base: position 14,476 of record CAYTOU010000001.1, on the reverse strand, counting down.
GAACTCAAAGTCGTGGTTGTGGTACAGAAGCTGTATGCCCTGGCTGTGCAGGTACTTGCCTATTGCCAGTATGTCGTCGATGGTCTTCTGCCAATTCTCGGTGCCAGGGCGATCCTGCGGCTCGAGATAGGGAACTGCTATGTACTTGCAGCCCAGAATCTTGTGATACTCGGCAGTCGCCTCAAGGTCGGTGCGCAGGGTTACAAAGGGAACGTGGCTGGATACAGCCTTCAGTCCCAATTTATCCAGCTCAGCGCGGATTTCCTTTGCGCCGTAGCCGTAGAAGCCGGCGAATTCAACTCCGTCATAGCCCATATCGGCAATCTTTTTAAGTGTACCCATCATATCGGCGGCGGCATCGTCGCGTACCGAATAAACCTGTATTGCTACCGGAAACATTGTAAACAACCTCCTTGTGCTTTAGGTTACTAACTATATTATATCGCTTTTCACGCATATATACAAGAGCTTGTTTTTACACTCTGCGCATGATAAAATTTAAACATACTTAAGCCTAAGAGGGAGGGGATAAAATGTATCTGCTTATGCTGCCATATATCGCGCTGGCGTGCGCGTACTGCGTCGATGCGTGGAACGAGTCGCGCTATTCAAAACTGCTTAAACCGCTGCTTATGCCCGCGCTGCTTATTGGCTACTTGGCCATGGCAAGACCCATTCAGCCGCTTATGGTCGCGGGCATACTGCTGGGCTGGGTAGGCGACGTCGCACTGATGCACGAAAACGACAAGGCGTTCATAGTGGGCTTGGGCGGCTTTTTACTGGGGCATCTTATGTACGGCATATGGTTTATTGTGAACTTAAGCGGCGCATTCAATATGTGGACGCTAATGTATATGCCGTTTGCGGCATGCGCGGGAGTAATGCTGTTTAGGCACCTAAAGTCGGGTCTGGGGCAAATGAAGATACCGGCTCTTATGTACGATGTGACAATATTCCTAATGAGCACATGCGCGTTTGCGCTGATGCTTACGCGCCCTTCAAGCGGCAGTCTGCTTATCTGGCTGGGCAGTCTCTTTTTCATCGTGTCGGACAGCATACTGGCGCAGGGCATATTCCTAAAGCCCACGCGCCGGCAGCACTTTAACGTGATGAGCACCTATACATGCGCGCAGTTCTTAATCGCGCTGGGCGCATGTCTCATGGCATGAGGGCTTTATGTAAACTTACCGATTATCATTGACCTGTAAGCACGATTCGTGCTATTCTATAGTGTACAATTGGGCAATCAGGAGGCAAAATCAATTGGCTCAGATGGATACATCGCTTTCACAACGCATAGAGCGCGTGCTGCCTAGGGTACAGAAGGCTACCCGCTACATGGGCGGCGAGATGGGCGAGGTCATGAAGGACCCCGCGTCCGTGCGCGTCAGGTATGCGTTTTTATTTCCCGACATATACGAGGTCGGCATGTCCCACTTGGGCATGAAGATACTCTACCATACAATAAACAAGCGTCCCGACGCGTGGTGCGAGCGCGTGTTTTCGCCGTGGGTGGACATGCGCGAGGAGATGAAGCGCGAGAACATACCGCTCTTTTCGATAGAGAGCCGCACGCCTATAAACGAATTCGACATACTGGGCGTGACGCTGCAGTATGAGATGTGCTATACAAACATACTGGACGCGCTGGAGCTGAGCGGCATACCGCTCAGGAGCGAGGATCGCACCGAAGGTCCCTTCGTAATAGCGGGCGGCCCGTGCGGGTGCAACCCCGAACCGCTGGCGGACTTTTTCGACTATTTCATAATAGGCGCCGGCGAAATCACGACGCATCAGGTAATCGACGCATACATCAAATGGAAGGACTCCGGCAAGCCTCGCAGCGAATACCTGCGCATGTGTGCTCAGATACCCGGCATATACGTGCCGTCGCTGTACGATGTGGAGTATAACGACGACGGCACTGTGCGCTCTGTCACGCCCAAGCCCGGCTCGGGCGCGCCTGCGCGCGTGTATAAGGCGATTGTAAACGACTTGACCGCCGCCGACTTCCCGGACAAGATGATAGTGCCCTACGGCGACATAGTGCATGACCGCATAGTGCTGGAGATTTTCCGCGGCTGCACGCGCGGCTGCCGCTTCTGTCAGGCGGGCATGATATACCGTCCTGTGCGCGAGCGCTCTATGGATAAGCTATTGGAGCTGGCCGAAAAGCTGGTCGACTCTACCGGCTATGAAGAGATTTCGCTATCCAGCCTGTCAAGCGGCGACTATTCGTGTCTGCCCGAACTGGCGACCGAACTTATGAAGCGCTTTCAGGAGCGCAGGGTATCGGTATCGCTGCCCTCCCTGCGCGTGGACAGCTTTGTTCAGGACACGCTTAAAGAGACTCAGCGCGTCAAAAAGACCACATTGACGTTCGCGCCCGAGGCGGGTTCTCAGCGCCTGCGCGACGTAATAAACAAGGGCGTGACCGAGGAAGATCTGCTTAAGAGCGTACACGATGCGTTCGAAGGCGGCTGGAGCAGCATTAAGCTATACACAATGCTGGGACTGCCCACCGAAAACACCGGCGATCTGGACGGACTTGTGCAGCTCACGCGCGATGTAATAAACGAGTACTTCTCGATACCGCGCGATGTGCGTGCGCGCGGACTGCGCGTGGCGGTGTCCACGTCGACGTTTGTGCCCAAGCCGCATACGCCCTTCCAGTGGGAACCGCAGGACACTCTTGAAATGATAGAGAAAAAGCAGCACTACCTTATAAGCCAATTCCGCGGCATGAAGTATGTCGATTACAAGTATCACGAAAGCCAAGTGAGCGTAATGGAGGCATGCTTTGCGCGCGGCGACAGGCGGCTGTGCCGCGTGCTGGAATACGCGCATCAGCTGGGCTGCCGCTATGACGGCTGGAACGAACAGTTTAGAAATGACCTCTGGCTGCGCGCGTTCGAGATGGCGGGACTGGATCCGGCGTTCTATGCCAATCGCAGGCGTTCCGAAGACGAAGTATTGCCGTGGGATCACATAGATGCGGGCGTCACGAAAGAGTTCCTGCTGCGCGAAAAGCATAAGGCCGAGCGCGGCGAAATCACGCCCGACTGCCGCAAGGGCTGCCACGGCTGCGGCATTCAGCGGTTCGAAGGGACGTGCGGCAAGTGAGAATACTGTTTGAATTTTATAAAGGACCGCGCCTTAGGTTCGTGTCTCTATTGGACATGCAGCGGCTTATGCAGCGCGCGCTCAGGCGCTCCCGACTGCCCATACGCTATTCGGGCGGATATTCGCCGCACGCGGCGATGTCGTTTGCGTCCGCACTGGGCGTGGGCACGTGGAGCAGCTGCGAAGTACTGGATGTCAAGATGGAGACCGAATGCCCGCTAAAAGAGGCGTTTGACCGCATGAACGCGGCTCTGCCCGATGACATGCACATTACGCGCGTGTCGGCGGTAGAGGACGGGCATCCCGCCTCAATGGCAAGGGTCAGATGGGCGGACTATAAAGTCACTGTGCCCGCGGACTATGCCGACGTGGCGGAGGCGACAACTAAGCTGCTTGAAAAGAGCGAAATACCGACCGTGCATAAGGGCAAGGCGGGCGAAAAGACGATAGACGTAAGACCGCTTATCGCCGCCGTCACGCTGGATAAGCAGTCCGACGGCAGCACGGTTGTAAACGCGCGACTGGGTCTGGGCGAACAGTGCACGCTCAAGTGCGAACTGTTCATGAATCTCGCGGCGCAGATGTGCGGGCGCGAAATCGAGCCGGGCGTACTTGACATACAGCGCTGCTCGCTCCTGACCGGCGAAGACCCGGTGACCGCGCGCCCGATAATAACCGACGGCGTACGCGAAACATACCCCGCGCAATGAGTGCCGGACAGTGCCCGAGGAGAAACATATGGCAACTGATATAATCGTCGAATCCATGTACGGGCGCACGCGGCTGGCCGTGCTGGAGGATGGTCACCTGCGCGAGATGTATACCGAACAGGCCGGCAGCGAAAAGCTGGTGGGCAACATATACATGGGGCGCGTGGAAAACGTATTGCCCGGCATGCAGGCGGCGTTTGTCAATATCGGTCTTGAGAAAAACGCGTTTTTGTACGCGGGCGATCTTAAGCCCGGCGCGGACTGCGGCTTTGCCGATACCGGCCTTCAGGCGGCGCTCATACCCATACAAAAGCTGGTCAAGAGCGGTCAGGAGATACTGGTTCAGGTAATTAAGGAACCGGGCGGCACGAAGGGACCGCGCGTATCCACGCATATTACGCTGCCCGGGCGCACCGTGGTGCTTATGCCCACGGTGGACTATGTGGGCGTATCGCGCCGAATAGACGAGGACGAGCGTCAAATCTTGCGCGAGCGCATGCATGCGCTGTGCCCCGAGCATATGGGCGCGATAGTGCGCACGGCGGGAGCAAACGCGAGCGATGACGAATTGAAGAGCGATATAGAGCAGCTGCGCGAAAAGTGGGAGAGCATCACACTGCGCGCAAAGCACACTTCCGCGCCCGCGCTTGTGCATGTGGATGAAACGCTGGTCAGGCGCGCGGTTAGGGATATGCTGCGCGACCCGAGCGCGCGCATGCTCATCGAAGACGAAAAGTGCTTAAGCGAAGCCCTGCGCGCCGCCGACGAATGCGCGCCCGAAATGCGCAATCGCATTGAGCGGTATAAGGGCATGCGTCCGCTGTTCATGCTGTACGACGTGGATGCTCAAGCCGAAAAGGCTCTGAACAGGCGCGTATGGCTCAAAAGCGGCGGCTTTTTGGTAATAGATCACGCCGAGGCGATGACCGTAATCGACGTCAACACCGGCAAATTCGTGGGTTCCAGCGGGCTTGAAGACACCGTGACCCGACTCAACATAGAGGCGGTAAACGAAATCGCCAACCAACTGCGCCTGCGCGACGTGGGCGGAATAATCGTAATCGACTTTATAGACATGGCGTCTTCAGAAAACCGCGAGCGCGTGGTTACTGCGCTTAAACAGGCGCTGACGCGCGACCGCGCAAAGACAAATGTCGTGGGCTTTACAGGCTTGGGACTACTCGAAATGACGCGCAAAAAGGAGTTCCATTCGCTGCGCGGTCAGCTCACGCGCCCCTGCCGCACATGCGGCGGCGACGGGTGGGAGTACACCGCGGACGTAATAGCGCGCCGCGCGCTTATGGCAGTGCGCGACCGCGACTGCGACTTTGAAAAGACGCCGCTTATAATACGCGCACAGGGCGATGTAGTGCGCGCGCTTATCGATATAGGCGTAAGCCGCGATGCGCCGGTATACGCTTTAGAGGATTCCAAGGTGCGCGGATACGATATAGATCAGGCGACTGATAGCAATATCAAGGGCGCGCGCCGCCTTAAACCTTATCGGGAGGACAAAAGATGAATGATACGCCGCGCGTCCAAGTGGACGCGATAGAGCAAGAGCCGCGGCTTACGGGCAAGCGGTATCACATAGTGACGTACGGATGCCAGATGAACGCTCACGACAGCGAGATAATCGCCGGCATTTTGGAAAAGATGGGCATGCAGGAGGCAGCGGCGCGCGAGGACGCGGACTTTGTATTGTACAATACCTGCTGCGTGCGCGAAAACGCCGAGCGCCGTGCGTTGGGCAATGTGGGCTGGCTAAAGGAGCTTAAAAAGGTCAAGCCCGAGCTGATAGTGGGCGTATGCGGCTGCATGGTTCAGCAGGAAGGAATGGCCGAGAAGCTCATAAAGCGCTATCCGTTTGTCGACATAGCGTTCGGCACGCACAACATGCAGGATCTGCCCAATATGTTTAAGCGCCTACTTGACGAGCGCGCACGCGTGGTCAGCGTGCTGGACACCGATGGCATAATCGCCGAAGGTTTGCCGGTCAAGCGCGCGGGTGGACTTGAGGCGTACGTCACAATAATGTACGGCTGCGACAACTTCTGCTCATACTGCATTGTGCCTTACGTGCGCGGGCGCGAGAGGTCGCGTTTGCCAGAGGATATACTGCGCGAGGTGGAACAGCTCAAGAGCGAAGGCGTAAAGGAAGTCATGCTGCTGGGGCAAAACGTCAATTCATACGCGGGCGGCGGCATGGACTTTGCAGAGCTACTTAAGCATGTGGACGACATAGGCATTGAGCGCGTGCGCTTCATGACATCGCACCCCAAGGATCTGTCGGATCGCCTGATAGACGTTATGGCAAACTCCAAGCACATTTGCCACCAGCTGCACCTGCCCGTGCAGCACGGTAGCGACCGCGTGCTGGACGCCATGAATAGGCGCTATACCGCACAGCATTATATGCAGGTAGTAAAGCGCCTGCGCGATGCGATGCCCGATATAGGTCTGACCACCGACCTAATAGTCGCGTTCCCGGGCGAAACCGAGGACGATTTCAAAAAGACAATCGATCTGGTGAAGCAGGTGCGCTACGACTCGGCATATACGTTCATATACTCGCCGCGTCAGGGCACTGTGGCCGCCGAAATGCCCAATCAGGTGGATGAAGAAACCGCCAAGCGCCGCATACACGAGCTGATAGCCGTGCAGGAGCAGATTACCGCCGAAATTTATTCGGCACAGGTAGGACGCACCGAGCGCGTGCTGTGCGAAGGCGTATCGGCACGCTCGCAAAGCCAGTTGACCGGACGCACCGAGCGCGGCATTACCGTAAACTTTGACGGCAGCGCGGACATGGTAGGCTCGACCGTATCGGTTGAAATAACCGGCGCGGGACACAATACGCTTAAAGGGCGTATGGTATAATTAAATTAGTTAATTGCGCAAACGGCTCCGGCCGTGCGATTAAGGAATACCATTTACTTTCAGGAGGAAAATACAATGGAGCAGAATAACAAGGGCGTACAGGACGTTTTTGAAAAGACCCATGCGCTGGCACATGCGCTGCTGGACAGCGACATATACCAGGCGATGAAGGCCGCCGAGGAAGCGGCTATGGCAGATCCCGAAGCGGGTCAGTGCATGACCGAGTACCTGGAGCACAAGAGCGCTCTGGAAGAGATGCTGGCGCAGGAGAATCCCGACTCCGCCAAGCTCAACGAGCACTCCACCGCCATGGATGAGATACAAAAGCGCATGCAGGAGATCCCCTCGGTTGCCAACATGTCCAATGCGCGCAACGAGTTCTCCAACCTGATTGCTCAGGTCAACCAGATCATCTCGTTCGTAATCACCGGCGAGATGGGCGGCTGCGATTGCGGCGACGAAGGCTGCAGCGGAAGCTGCTCCAGCTGCGGCGGCGGATGCGGCCACGTACATTAATCGATTATACTGCCGCGGTCAATCTGACCGCGGCTTACATGTCCACCCGACCCGCATGAAGGTCGCGTGGGCACCACATACGACTTTGTCGGGCGCAGACCCGATGGGGAGGTACTTAAATGGGCGTTACGCCTATGATGCAGCAATACCTGAATATAAAGCGGCAAAACGGCGACGCGCTGCTGTTTTTTAGGTTGGGCGATTTTTACGAGATGTTCTTTGACGATGCCGTCACGGCGTCGCGCGAGCTGGACTTGACATTGACCGGCAAGGACTGCGGCTTAAAGGAGCGCGCGCCCATGTGCGGCGTGCCCTATCACGCGGTGGAAGGCTATGTCGCAAAGCTCATTAAGAAGGGCTATCGCGTGGCCATATGCGAGCAGATGGAGGATCCAAAGCTCGCAAAGGGCTTAGTCGAACGCTCCGTGACGCGCGTAATAACCCCGGGCACGGTCATCGAACAGACCATGCTGGACGACAGGTCGAATAACTTTCTACTAAGCGTATGCCTGGATGGCGATACGGCGGGACTGGCGCTGTGCGATGTGTCCACAGGCGAATTTAGCATTTATCAAATCGGCGGCGCGCTGGATCAGCTCATGCAGGAGCTAAGCCGCATTAACCCGTCGGAAATAATAGCCAATTCCGAGGCGCGTAAGTTTAAGACCGCGCTGTCGGCGCCCGTGCCGCTGGGCGAATTCGATGACGATGCGTATACCGAGGAGAATGCCGAGCGAGCACTTTCGGAGCACTTTCCGAAAAACGATCTAAATCAAGCGGACATACGCGAGCTAACGGTTGCAAGGCGCGCGGCAGGTGCGCTTATTAAGTACCTGACCGATACGCAGAAGAATAACCTGCAGCACATAGACCACATCGTGCTATATCAGCGCAGCGCGTACATGACGCTTGACCCGACCGCGCGGCGCAATCTGGAACTGACCGAATCGCTGCGCGACCGCAAAAGGCGCGGCAGCCTCTTATGGCTACTGGACAAGACCTGCACCGCGATGGGTTCGCGCTTGCTTAAACTGTGGATAGAGCAGCCGCTGCTCAACGAGCGCGACATAGTTGCGCGTCAGGACGCAATCGAATACATGCTGTCCCAGCCGATGGCGGCGGACGAACTGCGCGAAAAGCTAAAGCAGGTGTGCGATCTGGAGCGAATGCTCTCTAAACTAGCATACGGCACGATAAACGCGCGCGACTGCCTGGCGCTCAGGCGTTCGTTTGAGGTGCTGCCCGATATAGCGCGCATACTGGACGATTGCGGGGCACAGGGGCTGCTGGGGCACGCGCGCGACATGATATGCGACATGGGTAAGCTATGTAAGCTCCTAACCGATGCGATAAGCGAGGACGCGCCGGTGACCTTGCGCGAAGGCGGGCTGTTCAAGGACGGCTTTAACGAGCAACTGGACGCATACCGCACCGCGTCGCGCGAGGGCAAGCATTGGCTGAGCAGCTTAGAGGCGGACGAGCGTGAAAAGACCGGCATAAAGAACCTGCGCATAGGCTTTAACCGCGTGTTCGGCTACTATATCGAGGTCACAAAGAGCTTTACAGATAAAGTCCCCATGCGCTACGTGCGCAAGCAGACTCTGGCGGGTGCCGAAAGGTACACCACGCAGGAGCTAAAGGACATAGAGGACAAGGTGCTGGGGTCCGAAGAAAAGGCGATACAGCACGAATACAACCTATTCCAGCAACTGCGCGAGGTAATGCTGACTCAGATAGATCGCATTAAGTCGACCGCAAGCGCGCTAAAGCAACTGGACTGCATACTGTCGCTGACTCAAGCAGCCGACGAATACGGCTATGTGCGCCCCACGATTAACCATGAGCATCGCCTGCTCATACGCGACGGCAGGCATCCGGTGGTTGAACAGGCGCTGACCGGCGGCGAAAGCTTTGTGCCCAACGATACCGATATGGATCTGGGCAGGCGCATGATGATAATAACCGGCCCCAACATGGCGGGCAAGAGCACATACATGCGTCAGGTGGCACTGATTGTGCTCATGACCCAAATTGGCAGCTTTGTACCCGCGCGCGAGGCCAATGTAGCCCTGACCGATCGCATATTCACGCGAATAGGCGCGAGCGATGACCTGTACGGCGGTCAATCCACATTCATGGTGGAGATGAGCGAGCTAAGTCAGATACTGGCAAATGCCACGGCCGATTCGCTTATAATACTTGACGAAATAGGCAGGGGCACAAGCACGTTTGACGGCATGTCGATTGCCTGGGCAACCGTTGAGCATATCGCCGATATGGAAAAGTGCGGCGCGCTGTGCCTGTTTGCGACGCACTATCACGAATTAGGCGAGCTGGAGGGCAAGATAGACGGCGTAATGGGCTGCTGCATAACCGCAAAGGAGCGCGGCGACAGCATAATATTTTTGCGCAAGCTACAGCCGGGCGGCGCGGATAAGTCGTACGGCGTGGCTGTGGCGGCACTGGCGGGACTGCCCGCCGATGTTACCGCGCGCGCACGCGAGATAATGGCAAAGCTGGAGGTCGCCGAGATAAACAAGACCTCTATAAGCGCCAATATACTTTCGGACGGAGCGCACGGTCAGACGCAGCTTAGCCTTACCAATTTTGAATCGATGGCAATAGTTGACGAACTATGCAATATGGATGTAATGAGCATGTCGCCGATTGACGCGCTCAATAAACTATACCTACTGCGCGAAAAGGCGCGCAATACGCTTAAGTAAGGAGGGACGCGTATGCCGATAAGGGTGCTTGACGCAGTTACGATAAGCAAGATAGCGGCGGGCGAGGTCGTGGAAAGACCTTCATCCGTATTAAAGGAGCTTGTCGAAAACGCTCTGGACGCGGGTGCAAGGCACATCACGGTCGAAATACGCGCGGGCGGAATAGACTACCTGCGCGTGACCGATGACGGATGCGGCATACCGCCCGAGCAGGTGCGCATGGCGTTTGAAAACCATGCGACGAGCAAGCTGCGCGAGGTCAAGGATCTGGTCGATGTATCCACAATGGGCTTTCGCGGCGAGGCACTGCCTTCAATTGCCGCGGTGAGCCGGGTTGAAATGACTACGCGCGCGCGTGGCGCGGATAGCGGCACATGCATATCGCTGGAGGCGGGCAGTGTCCTGGACGTAAAGCCGGCGGGCTGCCCGGACGGCACAACCGTGCAGGTGCGCGATCTGTTCTTTAACCTGCCCGCACGGCGCGCCTTCCTAAAGAAGCCGGCGGGCGAGGCGGGCGCGTGCATCGACATAATGTCGCGCCTGGCGCTGGGCAATCCGGACATAGCCTTCCGCATGACGTCAAACGGCAAACTGGCGTTTCGCACGCAGGGCGATGGAGTCATGCGCCATGCGATAATGGCGATATACGACCGCACGACAGCCGAAAACATGGTCGAACTAAACGGCTCGGTAGGCTCTCTCACTATATCAGGACTCATAGGCGTGGGATCATGCGCAAAGGCCAGCCGCGCGCATCAGCACTTTTTCGTAAACGGCCGCGCGATACGCTGCCCCATGCTCAGTCAGGCGCTGGAACAGGCGTGCCGCGGGCGCGTGCTGATAGGCAGATTCCCGATGTGCGCATTGAGCATAGGACTTCCGCCCAGCTCGGTGGACGTGAATGTGCATCCGAGCAAGCTTGAGGTGCGCTTTCGCGATGAAGCGGGGCTTTTCACCGCGGCGAGCATACTGATGGAGCAGGCATTTACAGGCGAAAACATGCTTACGCCCGAGCAGCCGCCCGAAGAAGAGTCTAAGCCCGCAATATTCATAGAGCAGACGGCGCCGGCTACCGATGAGCAACAGCCCGAAGCTGTGGATAAAAATCAAAACGAGGTAAAGCCGGATGTACCCGCGCCTGTGGATAAAGTAGAAGAAGCACTGCCCGACGCGCAAAGCGAAATGAAGCTGGGCGTCGTACGCATACCGCTAAACAAGAAACCTATAGAGGAGATCCCCGCGCAAAAGGCGGTAGCACTCGAAAGCACGCCTACAATGCCCGACATTTCGCAAAAAGCCGCGCCTTTTGAAAACGGCGGCGCGCTGCGCATGCGCGAAGGCATGGACGCGTTAAGCCCGGCTGTCGAGTCGATTCGCCCCGCGGCTGTGGAAAAACCCAAGCAGTCCGCGCGCGAATACACGCTTATGGACGCGGCGGGACTGGATATGCCGCTAGAAGAGCGCAAGCCCGAATGGAAAATTGTCGGCGTGGCGTTTTCGACATACATATTTGTCGAATCCGGCGATACGCTGTACGCCATAGACCAGCACGCCGCGCACGAGCGCATACTGTACGAAAAGTACATGAAGGAATGGGAAAGCGGCATACAGAGTCAGATACTCTTGACGCCGTACACCGTGACCGTATCCGCCGCCGAAAAGGCGCAGATAATGGAAAACCGCGAGCTGCTATACGAAGTGGGCTTCGATGTGGACGACTTCGGCGACCGCGACATACAGGTGCGCGCCGTTCCGCAGATAATGGGCGAGCCCGACTTAAGACCTTTCTTCCTGCTGGGCGCGTCCGAGCTGAAGCGGCTTAAGAGCGCGCCGCTTCAGGCAAAGCGCGACGCGATAATGCAGGCGGCGTGCAAGCACGCTATAAAGGGCGGCGATCCGCTGAGCAGGGCGGACATAGAGTCGCTGCTCGACCAGATGCGCACGACCGGCGCGCCGGCAAACTGCCCGCACGGCAGACCCGTAATAATCGCGATACCCAAGAGCGAATTGGAAAAGCGCTTTTCGCGCATAGTATAATGCCCAAAAGAGGTGGTAAGTTTGTCTGGGCGCAGACTGATAGCGATAGCCGGACCCACGGCATCGGGCAAGACGGCACTTGCGATAGAACTATGCAAGCGCATGTCGGGCGAGGTAGTGTCGTGCGATTCCATGATGGTATATCGCGGCATGGATATAGGCACGGCTAAACCCACAATAGACGAGATGCAGGGCATACCGCACCACATGATAGATGTCGCAGACCCCGATGAAAACTACTCCGCCGCGCGCTATCGCGATGATGCGCGCCGCGTGATAGATGAAATCGCCGCGCGCGGGCATGTACCCGTAATGTGCGGCGGCACGGGGCTATACATAGACGCGGTGACGCGCGATATGTCGTTTGCGCAGACGCCCGCGGACGACAAACTGCGCACGCGGCTGGAAGACGAGCTTAAGGCGCAGGGTGCGCATGCCATGCATGAGCAGCTCGAAAAGGTCGATCCGGCGACGGCTGCGCGCCTACACGAAAACGATACGCGCCGCGTGCTGCGCGCGCTTGAAATATACTATTCGACCGGCGTACCCATGTCGCAGAGCGCCGAGCGCGCGGGCGAAAACCGCGAGCTTTACGACCTGACGCTGATTGCGCTCAATATGCCGCGCGAAAGGCTGTACAGTCGCATAAACCTACGCGTGGACGAGATGTGCCAAAGGGGATTGTTTGAGGAAGTAAGCGCGCTTCTAGCGGGCGGGCTTGCGCGCGGCACGACCGCCATGCAGGCATTGGGCTATAAAGAGATGGCGCAGGCGCTGTCGGGCGAAATCACGCGCGAAGAAGCGATAAGCAATCTAAAGCAGCGCACGCGCAATTACGCAAAGCGGCAACTGTCCTGGCTCAGGCGCGACACGCGCACGATATGGCTTGACGTAAATGAAAACGACACTGCGTCCACGCTTGCGGATAGGGCGCAGGAAATAATAGCACTTGACGATAAGAAGTTCGGCTTAATGAATACGGAGGAGAAGCAAAAATGAACTATACCGATGCCGCAATGCCCGAGATAAGCGAGGGCGTGCGCAAGTTTGTGGACGAATGTGAGCGCGATTGCGAAGAAACCTTCCGCGCGCTTGATGAAATCGAAAGGTACAATACCGAAAAGGTGCTGCTTGCTTTTCAGCGCCACCGCATTGCGCTGCGCCACTTCGCGCCGTCCAACGGTTACGGATATGACGATATAGGGCGCGACACGCTGGATAAGCTGTACGCCGACATAATGGGCGCGGAGGATGCGCTCGTGCGCCCGCAGATCGCGTCGGGCACGCATGCCCTGGCACTGTGCCTGCAGGGACTGACGCGTCCGGGCGGAAAGATGCTGGCGGCGTCGGGTCGCCCGTACGATACGTTGGAGCAGGTCATTGGCCTGAGCGGCGAAAGCGGCATGGGCTCGCTGCGCGATTACGGCATTGGGTATGACGAGGTGGATTTGACCGCGGACGGTCATATTGACTTACCCAAAGTACTTGAAAAGATAGACGATACCACACAGCTTGTAGCCTTTCAGCGTTCGCGCGGCTACGCGTGGCGTCCCTGCCTGTCGGTCGATGAGATCGGTCAGGCGGCGCGCGCGATACACGAAAAGCACCCCGATGTGTGCGTAATGGTCGACAACTGCTACGGCGAATTCACGCGCAAGGTCGAGCCCACCGATTTGGGCGCGGACATAATCGCGGGCTCGCTTATAAAGAACCCGGGCGGCGGTATCGCGCCCACCGGCGGCTACATCGCGGGCAAGCATAAGTATGTCGAAATGGTTGCCTACCGCCTGACTTCGCCCGGAATAGGGCGCGAGGTAGGTTCATACTACGCCAGCTATCAGCCCTTCTATCAGGGACTCTTCCTGGCGCCGCACGTAACCATGCAGGCGGTTAAGACCTCCGCATTGGCGGCACGAGTGTTCGGAAAACTGGGCTACGACGTAAACCCCGACTACAAGGCGCCGCGCGAGGACATAATACAGGCCATACGCTTTGGCGAGGCGGATAAGCTAATCAAGTTCGTTCAGGCGATACAGCTGGCTTCTCCCGTCGATTCCGAGGCGCTGCCTGAGCCGTGGGACATGCCCGGCTATCAGGATCAGGTAATTATGGCGGCGGGCACGTTCGTGGGCGGCTCGTCGATAGAGCTATCCGCGGATTCGCCGATACGCCCGCCGTACATCGCCTACATGCAGGGCTCGCTTACGTATGCGCACGGCAGGCTGGGCATTATGTGCGCACTGGAGCGGCTCGGGGGAGTTAGCTGTTAGCTGTTAGCGGTTAGCGGTTAGCTTTAGTTAGAATGCTGAGTGACTTAGCATTCTAACTCAGTACAGCGTTGATAAGGTACGCAGAGTATGGAACGGGCAATAAAATATTAGCCATGAAAAGCTACTTGCATACTAACTCAAAGCTAACAGCTAACGGCTAACCGCTAACCGCTCGCTCTACCTGCCGTGGTCACTGAAAAGTACAAAACTATAT